>CAZZCN010000014.1:0-47674 GCA_964652975.1 uncultured Oscillospiraceae bacterium
GTATACCCTGCAATTTGTGCCAATACATCTGCAACTGTCTTGCCTGGAACAATATTCGTCAGATAAGGTGTCTGACTAACACCAAGTGTTCCTAATTTAAGCTCAAGCCTGATTTTGGCTCTGATGTATAGGTTGCCAGCTACTGAAGCTCCTGTATCGTTTACAGTCTGTAAGGCAAGAATCTCACCTTGATTGAGATAGATATTGTTTAGTGTTGGAACATCAATCTGCGTCCCTGCCGGTATTACCTGATAGTCACTTCCTGTAGGCCAGACTTTTGTATATGCTGACCTCCAACCGTTCACCGAATAATTGGCTTTAACAATTCTAAATTTCATATTTGTATCTTGAGCTTTGATATAGCCGTTTGTATCTTCGGGAAGTATGCTGTATTTTCCGGCTGAAGGTGCTTTGAAAGAGAGAGACGTTGTTGTTGTCATGTTATTTGGTGTAGCAGCCCAAGTTGCATTAATTCTAGCCCAAACCGCTCCCCAAGCGTCCACAAATCCAACATTGTTTCCACCTGCCCATTCTTTTGTCCACAAGTAGCCATAACTCTCCAGTCTCGATGGGATTCCATTGCCATCAAGAGCAATGATTGAAGACGCATTACTGATAAATCCATCGCCATAATCAACCTGTGTAAACCAAGGAGCATAATCTTCTGTAAATGTGACTGGTGCCGATGGTGCCCATGCACCTACAGGAGGATTATATCCGCCGGCTGCATTAAACTGGTCAATCATCAGCTGTCTATAAGATAAAGGTGAATAATCAGTTGGTATAGAAAAATCAGTAAATGTTACTATAGGTTTTAGGTTCAGATATACGTCACTCGCTGCTGTATGTCCGCCGTTTAATGTATTATAACCTGGAAAAGGATTATAGCATTCAAATGCAATTTTATCATTAGTGCTTAGTGCCAGATTATTTAATGTTGGCATGGCTACCTGGTCGCCTATTCTAAAGTAGACATAATCTGCGTCTGTAGGCCAGATTTTTACATTGTTTACTGTGATTCTGAACTTAATCGGGTTGGCATCCAGCGCACTATTATATGTAGTATTGTTTGGAACTATTGCTGGTGCTTTAATGTCAGGGAACAGACTTGAACCCTCAACTTTGAAAATCCCGCTGTAAGGAGCTATAAATACAAGACGTCCGGCTGTGGTATTATAGGAGGGTTTAATTTGCACTATAGTTGGAAATGCAGATTCGAGAGATGAAGAAACACCAACATCAACTGCCCATCCGTCTGAAATAAATGCCATATCTGATTCAACGGAAGTTGTAGCGTTCCATTGTGCATACTTGGTACCTGATACGGAATTCCAAGCAAAATCAGTAGTATAATTATAATCTGCTTCTACTGCCCATCCTGTTGATTTAGAATATGAAGCGCCACTATTACCTGGAGAAACAAATGGCTTTATCTGAAGCAGATCAATATCCGTCTTCAATTGCTCAATTGTAAAAGAAACTGGTGGTTGAGTAATGGCTGCTCCAACATAAACTGTCTGAAAAAGAAACGAAACTAGCATAGCAATTGCAAGCGTGAAACCTAAAACATTTTTCTTCATAAAACATCCTCCTAATAAAAATAAAATTTATTGTTTAATAGTACATTTTAACTATAACACCATGAAATTATTTTTCAATATGTATGCATTTAGGCAGTAAATAATTAATATGAGCCAGTAAAAATCTTATACGAGATTTGCAATAATTGTGTGAAAACCCTATCTGATTCAATGATTCTGGTCTATTGTAAATAATCCCAGCAAAGATTTTTTGATAGCTAAAAGATCAATGATTGAAATTTTCCCGGTATGCAAGACACATCCGGCTATATAATAATTGTCAGCAAGAAGAGTGGCTTTCAGTAAATGCATTTTCATCGCCGCCAGATCGGAAATTGCAATATCGCCATCCCCATCAACGTCACCGTAAATAATTGTCTCAAAGGATGTTACTACCTGATTTTCCGTCAAATCTATCCTGGTTCCCGTCCCTACCTGGTTGTTTACATCTTGGTTGGCGGATAAAGCCACACCATTTCTTAACGTCACAGCATTTTTAATATCTTTAATTGTCGTTCTGGGTGAAATATTGGTTACTTTATTCGTATTTGAAACCCTGTAAGTCCCGAAATTTGCCTGCACCGGACTTATTGTCCATCTTTGAGAAGTTAATGATGAGGAGGAGTTCGTCGTTGTAAGATTGCTACCTGCAATACCGTTTCCCTGTATAAATGTATTTGTTCCAAGTTTACTTCTAATTTTTACATAAGTTGTAAAATCAGAAATGTCCCACTGCATCCTGTTTGATGCTGCATAGACACTTTGAATTAAGCTTTTACCAACAGTATTTACTCCATCCGCAACATCCAAGGACAGACCACTTTCACGGTTAATAATCTTATAAACTCCGGATGAAATTTCGGTAATCTGCCACTGCTGCGAAATTGAAGTGGAATTATTCGTATTATTGGTTACTAATGATCCAGGACTCGACAAAGCGGTGTCGATAACGATATCAGGGTTGGGTTCATAAGATATCTTATAATATGTCGAGCTGTCATATGATGTCACTGTTATTGTACAACTTGCCATATACGCTCCATTTTTGGTGGATACAGTAATTGTAGCAGAGCCGGTGTTGATTCCTGAAATTTTACCGTTACTCTCAACTGTTGCTACTGTAATGTTATCAGAGCTCCATATTAAATCATTTTCTCCCAGAACCAAATTATTATAGTTGGCGATTAGAAATTTCGATACACCTTTTCCAATTGACATTGAAGTTTTGTCAAGAGAAAAATTAATTGGATTTCCTGCAGCTATTTTCAAAAGTTCAAGCCGATTGCTTAATAATTCCTTAGTGCTTCTATTGAAAATCTGTCCGGATAAAACCATTGTCTTAACTGTGCTTGCGGTGTAATTGCTATCAACATCATAAGCCAGTTTTAAAATCTCGTAATCCTCGAAACCGTCTCTTACAGCAGTTGACCTTGGCCCTTCTTTTACAGTAAGGTTAGTCGCATCAGGATAGACAAGCCAGGCGTCTTCGACAGCGTCCTGGCAGTACATATCTGCATAAGGATTGTTAGGATTATTAACTGATTTGTAGTATGAGTTCCAGCTCCAGTGTAAATACCCTTTCAAATTGTTCTGATACATGTACCAGCCAATCATTCTTGTACTTTGGAGCGGGTAATCCCCTACCCTGGTCATCCAGTTACCTTGTGGGTTCACACAGGTGTATGTCCACAATTGTCTTCCAGCAGTGTTGTTTATCGTATCAAAAGCAGACTTGTTGTTTTCGTAGCTGTCGATTTGTGGCACAGGAATATTCAGTTCTGTTCCAAACCTTGTGTTCTGCTCGCTTCCCGGGTCTATTGTCTTAATGGATGAGTTGATCCCCTTCAATCTGTTGTATAGCGCTGTCATTTCGTTGAATTGGACCTGGGTATAAGGCTCGTCAGCAGCATGTTGAAGCCACATATTTATCCAGCCGTTGGTCTGTAAATGTGCATAAAGGGCTGTATATAATTTATCGATGTGAGAATTCACCTCAGCAGAGTTTGTTTCAACTAATTTCCATACCGAACTTGCTTTGCCGTCAGGTTGTCTTTTGAACACCCATGCAGCTAGTTCTGTATTAGGGTTCTGGTTGATGTACCAGTCCTTTTCGTAAGGGTAGTCGCTGTCCAGATATTTTACAGAACCGTAGGAGATAAACGTGTTTACAAACTGGTCGAACTTTGTCCAGTCAAAGGTGTAATTCCCACTTAAATCAATCGTCATGTCAGGCAGCAACAAAGCCTCGACAGGAACCCTGATTGTATTCTGTCTTTGTTTTTTCATAACCGATGCATAGTTTTGCATCAAAGTCCAGAAATTAGAGCTGTAGCTTGTCATGTTGTAAATCGTGTTTAACGATGTTGTTTTTTCCATGTATTGAGCAGCTCTTGAACTGGTGGCGGAGTTGAAATAGGCATTGTACGCAAGGCTTGAATCCTTGGCATCGGGTATTGTCGCGTTGTAGACAACAATTGTTACCGGTACCACGGTTTGTCCCAGGTTTGTATTGATTCTTACGTTTGTATTATATGTTCCGGCCGTTGTTGAAGCAAGCGACGTTGCCTCTACCAGGATGCTTTGGGTCTTGCCTGCTGTAATCGTTCCGATTGTTGTTGTATTGTCGTAATAAGCCGGAATGTAACCGGGTGACAGTGTCCTCACATATCCTGCGCTTCTGTTCCATTCCTCTCTGATTCCATAAGAGGACTTTGAGTTATAGATATTGCGCACAGGTTTGACTGTTACAGTCGGTACATTCGACCCTGATATCGCATCCACACTGACAGATGCGCCGGTAAGGTCCTGGCTGTCACACCTCAATGCAACCTGGATGCTTTCACTTTCGTTCTTGGCCATGCTGATTGTGCCGTCCGCAAGGGAATTAGATGATTGTACAGTGTCTGTAAAGACGTCGTTCAAAGCCCCTTCATACCAGGTAGAGATGGTGTTCCTGGTAAAATTTGTCGTAGACACGCACTTCACTTCGGGGAAGAAAGCCAGCGCTGCAAGCCATCCTGTCAGTCCAGATGTGTCGGTGCAATCCACTACGAACCTTACTGTATCGGTTGTGTCCAGAGTCAGGTCAAGACTTGGGAACTGTGCTATAGGACTGTTTTTTGACAGACCCAGTGGAATGGAATTTCTTGGCCAGATTATAGTGTCGTTCTTGTATATGGCGAATTTTGCGGTCTTATCTGCATCACCTGATGAGATGCTTGAGGCATTCATAAGATCGATTGTTGTATATAACGCGTCAGGTCCTATGCTGTGAAGACCTGACTGTGTTGGCTTGAAAGAAAGTGATATCTTGGCGGTGGAACCCGAGGGAGTTGGATTGGGAACCCTTGACACTCCCTTGTACGGCTGAAAAACCATTCCGTACCAGGTTTCGCCTCGCCCGATTATTGACGCGCCCCAGCTGAATTCTGCAGCCTGGTTATATGCGTTCCATAGTGAATTCTCATAATATTCAGCTTTCCATGGGCTTGTCTGTGTATAGGAATACCACTGGTCAACCAGTGTATTTGCTTCGATTATTGCACTTTGGTTGTTGGCGGACGCTATAGAATAAGCGCTTGTAAAACTGGTTTCGGTTATAACCGGATACAGGTTCATGCAGGCGTTGTAGCCGTATAACCCCGTCTGGTCCTTGTTTTCTATTACAAACCTCAATGTGTCTGTGGTTGACAGGTTGACCTGAAGTGTCGGAAACGCCGCCGACGGACTGTTCTTAGACAGCTGCAATGGCATCCCGTTGGCCGGCCAGATCATTGTCTCATTTCTGTAGATGGCAAATTTCGATGTCTTGGCGGCGTCTCCTGAAGGTATGCTGCCTGCTGCTCCAAGATTGATTGTTGTGTAGTTTGGATTCGGTGAAATTGTAAATCTTCCCGATTGTACAGGTTTATAGCTAAGGGCGGCTTTTGCATCTGTATTCATTGGAACTATCTGCGGTACACGTGATACTCCACCGTTTGATTGAAAAGCTATGCCATACCAGTTTGTGCCAAACCCCAGTATGGAGCCTCCCCAACTGAACTTTGCGGTCTTGTCATATCTTACCCAGCCATAGCCATATCCGGGACTGACTTCTCCGTACCATTGTCCCGAAGGATTGTAATTTGTCCATTGGTCGGCGGTGGCTACGGCGTTTTCTATGTCGGCGCTTAAACTGCTGACGTCCGGGATTGTCTGCAGAGCTGTCACAATGGTCGGCAGCATAATAGAGTTTATCAGCAGTGTAAGACATATTAAAATACCTAGATAACTCAATAGTAAAATTTTTTTCTTGTTTTTTTCCATTTTTAACCTCAATTTTTCACTTTCCATATTAAATATGGATAAATAAATCTTAACCTATATATTCTCATTTTATATCGTTCGTATAAATGTTCAATATATTTTCTTTTGAATTTATAATATATTATTATGGAGTTTATAAATATTGCCTGAACTTCAAAAGTTTTCTGAAATAAACCAGGCCAGAGATGTCTTATATTGAATCCCTGACCTGATTGATTAATTTACTATTACTTTATTATCTCATCATAGACCCAGACTTTTATGGCAACAGTGTGATATCCCATGCATTTAGTTTACTCGATGCTTGTTCTGCAGCAAATGAATATAGTAATATTGTTACATAACTAATTAATATATTTGTATGGGTCACAATGCAAAATAATGTAGAATTATTAAATGTAATAAATTTTTATGAGGTGATCAAACATGACTGAAATCTTTCAATCAAAAAAATATACCACTGTTCCTGAACAGACAATAGATTATTTCAAAATCATTCCACAAGAAGGCGTAAAACATAAGATTTTCGATAGCGAATGCAGACACAATGCTATCTGGGATCTGGCGATATCTCCTGAAGGAAGAGTGTTTTTCAGTCTTTGTGCAGAGCTGGGTGAAAGCCAGTATGTCAGGCTTTATGAATATCTGGAGCCAACAAACGATTTCAAGCTGCATTTCCGTCTTGAAGACAATATAATTCAACAGGACATTGCAATCAGGGCAAGTAAGATTCATACATCGATGAGTTTTATGAATGACGGCAGAATGATTATGTCTACGCATACCACTTCTCAAGCTCCACAACACCCTTATTGGATGCCTTATTCTTTTTATCGTCATCAATTCGAGGGTTATCAAGGGTCAAACATCATCATATACGACCCTGTTACATGCAAATTGGAGAATCGCGGAGTCCCTGTCCCCTTTGAAACTATTTACGGTGGTGCATATGATTCCAAATACAACGCTTTTTATTTTTCAGGAATGTTAAGAGGTCATTTCTATAGATTTGATATTGCCACCAACCAGGTGAAAGACCTGGGACAGGGTTGTGACGGACAGGTGTATAAGATGTCAAAGGGACCGGATGGTCATATTTACACTTCAACTAGACTAGGCAGAATGATAAGACTTAATGTTGACAAGCAATGTATTGAGGATTTGGAGATTGATATCCCTGATGATTCAAGAGGTTCCCACACCTCAAGAATGCAATTGGGGCATTGCGTCTGGCATCCTAACGGCAAATTGTATTTTTGTGTTTCAAGACACGACAACCTGTTTTGTTATGATCCGGTTACGAATTCACTCGAAGATATGGGGCTTGCGATAGGTTCTGATAATGGTATTGAAAGCATGAACTGGCCCAATGGTATTGCAGTGGACAACAAGGGCAGGTTATGGTATGGGGTCTTGGTTAACAGCAAGGGATTTCCAGGCGGCATGAGACTTTTTTGTCTTGATTTTCAAAATAGCAAAAAACCTGTTGATTATGGGTTTATAGGGTCTTCACAGCGCTGTCTTCATGTTATAAGTGAAATGGAATGCCATGACGATATCCTATATATAGCAGATAGTAATCATCAGTTCGATCCAGCCGGCGTTATTGCTGTGGATCTGTCAAAACTTTCAGAGGGTCTTTTGCAAAATACTAAACCTGTTTATAGCAACGATGCCGGACTCTACATGTGTGTCGAAAATGGCAGGGATCTCTTCCATTTTGAAAAGGAAATATTTGACCGCGACGCATTAATGTTCTTGAAAGGTATGGAGGATTGTGAAGAAGTCTGGAAGTCATCCGATAAAAACTGGGACACGTTTCAATGTCAACAGTCCAAAATTGTTAAACTATGGAAACATGTGGGCGCCGAGGATTCAAAAGTTTTAAAACTGGAATGGCTTGATGATAACAACCTGACCGGTATTTGCGGTAAGAATCAAAAATACTCTTTTAAAATAAATGTAATAGACGGGTTATCTGATTTAATAAAAATCCATGATTACAAAGAACCTGTCACGGATTTTTCCGAGTATAACAAATTAAATCTTCCGTTTGTTGCCGGAAGACAGTATAAGGCTGTCGCTACTGCTGTTCTTGATTTCACGAATGAAACCAAGTTAATTGGCACCGAAGACGGATTTTTGTGCCTTTATAGAAACGGAAGTGTGTTTTCTTTGGGGCAGGCGGCTCAATACGGTCCAGTACATGCCTTGGCAACAGACTCGGCAAAATCCAAGGTATATGGAGTCGCATCATATCCAATGGATATCGGTTCTATTTTTTCTTACGATGATGAAAACGGACTTAGACAACTGGGTAGATTGTCATTTTATAGTCCAACACCTGATTATTTTGCCAACAGCTGCGAACCGACAACTTGTGCGGTTTCTCCCGACGGTAGACATGTGGCGTTTGGAACCATCGACAGGCTTGGCACTGTTTTCATTTGCAAAGTAAACTGATCCGGACAAATATGATCACATTAGATCACATTAGATTAGATTAGATTAGATTAGATTAGATTAGATTGGATTGGATTGGATTGGATTGGATTGGATTAGATTAGATTGGATTAGTTTAATTTAGTTTAGTTTACTTTAGTTTTGTTTCGTTTTTATTTGGTCGGAATACCATGGATTAATTTGGAATAGTTTTGATGAGTTTAGAATATTTTGGATTAGGTAGAAACAGATTGTAACAGGTAGGATTAGGTCGAATTTATTTTTGTTTTGGTTATGAAAACACCCTCTAAATTAATTTTAGAGGGTGTTGTTTTTCTCTGTTGCTTTTCTCTTATTGTTATACTTTTTACTTGATAGGGTACTTTCCGTATTTCTCTGCGGTTTCAAATAGCGCGATAATATTTTCCGGTGGACAGTTGGCCTGAATATTATGACCTGATCCGAAGATATACCCTCCTCCCGGCGCAAAAGACTTGATCCGGTATTTGGTATCCTCTATCAGGGTTTCCTTATCGAGATGAAACAGTCCTTGATTGTCCAAGCCACCGTGGAAACAAATCTTTTTACCATATAGATTTTTGAGATTGGCAGAATCCCCCATGTGCGCAGCATTAGCCTGCAGCGGTTGTATTATATCAACTCCCATTTCGATGAAGTCATCCATGCACCACAAAACCGAACCGCAAGAATGATACGCTACTTTCGCATTGCTTTTTGCTTTCATTGCTCGAATCATTTTGGCAAATCTTGGCACAACAGTAGATCTAAATTCCTCCGGTCTGATCAATGGTCCATCCTGACTTCCCCAATCATCACCTGCCCACATGATTTGAACATATTCACCGATTTCTCCAAGATAGCTGTTGATATATTCTATCTGCCATTCCATTATCATATCTAAAAGATAATTGGCAAACTCAGGATCGCCAGCTGTGTCTGCCATGAAATTTTCATAGCCTCTAAGACACCATGCTAAATAGTACAGATTAGGCAAATCTCCGCTTACAAGTGCCTTATCGGTGTTTTCGTACATCCATTTCGCTTTTTCCTTCAACCCTGCTATTCTTGATTTGTCCGTCGGATCGGGCATTTTGAATTTTTTCAAATCCTCAATGGTTTCTGCATCACGCAAAGGAGACTTCTTAAAATCATAATAATATCCACATTTTTCGAAATACGTTCCAAACTGATCATAGAAATTCCCGTTTTCATCTTCCTTGTATTGCCAGAACGAAGGTGAATTCCCATAAATTACCCTCGTATCGACATTAAACAATTGCAGTATTTCCTCAGACGGCATGGCAAGCCTCTGCACGGGATCAAAAACTCTGATCTCTTCTTCCCTGCCTAAATACTTAAGCAGATTCCTATAAGCAACTTCGTGTATTCCTGAAATGTGGATCATACCCCAGTCAATAGGAATTCTGTCCGGTTCCTCATGGTTAATCGCCTTGATAATTCGTTCTCTTGAATTCATTTACAACACTCCTTTTAAAATTCGTTGTTCGAAAATTCTTTTATATTTTGGGTTCAAAAATCATTCTAAATCTATGTTTTTTATATGTTTTATCAAAATAAACTCTGAGATTTCTCCTGTGAAAATATATTCGTCCCCTGGTTATTTTGACACTTTGCAAACATCCTCTAGGCTTGAGCAATTTTTAGAAGCTCTTTTCTTGCACTTTTAAGCATAAATTCGTTAAGTGTATAATCCTCAGCAGAGCTAAGCAGTAACGAGACGATCATTTGAACACTTTCCGGATCCTTTTGAGATGCTATGTGCATGATTTCAAAATCCTCCGCACTGTCTCTGTTGCCAACTCCTCTTATACTCCAAAGCGCTGAGAGATTCTCTCTGTCAGGGTAGACAATCCAGGCATCACAAGGGAATGATGAGAAACATGAGGCATTTTCTTCAGGTGAATCAAAACGCTCCGAACAACGCCATGTGTTCCAGGCATAATGCAGGTAACCTTTCAGATTAAACTTGAAACTATACCAGTGCAGCAACCTGTTGCCCATTAAATGATAGTCACCTATTCTTCCCATATAGTTAAACTGCGGCTGAAGGCAGGTATATTGCCAAACTTCGGTACCGTTGTTGTTGATTTCATCATATGCTTCATAGGTATCATTATGCATCCATGAAATTGGAGTATGAATGTCGAGCTCTCTTCCAAAATACGAAATGCTCTCTCTTCTGCAGGCATCCTGTGTTCTTGCACCTGGCATGTATTTGTGAACAAGCTTATAGTAGAAAAGTGTCTGCTCGTATTGAATGTCGCTGTCAATCTCATCAGCAACATACTGGACCCAGAGTTTATCCCAGCCTTTTTCTTTTAAGTGATTGTGTAGTGCGGTAAAATGACTGATATGAAATGCTATTGCTGCCGGGTCTGATGGGCTTTTATATACAATTACAACTTTCCCGTCAGAATTTTTCTCATAAACCCATGTCATAAGACCTCTTTGATTGAAGCTGTGGTCCGGCATCGGGTTAACAGCCCAGTCGCGATGAAGAAGATGCATGCCGCAAAGCATCCTGGGTTTCAGTATATCCATATATATTTTCGCATAACGGTCGAAGGATTCGAAATTAAAATGGCAGTTGCCTGATTCATCAATGCTGCAATCTTCCAATAATAATTCTTCCATCCTGAAAACCATGTATGTCTGTCTTTCCTTGTAAAGTTGCTTTGCATAATTTTCATTTAGTGTCCAATACTCATCACTGTATCGTTTTATTTTAAAAATAAGCTCCAGACTCTTCTCATCATCAAGGTTTGCCCAGCTGCCCTGTTGATAGACCGAATCTTCAGTTTTAGGGACATTAACGTTGTATACAGTAATTTTCGCAAAAATGTTTTGTTTCGATTCTCCGCATACAACAGACAATTCAAGTGTATAAACACCGGGTCTGGTGTCTTCGCTGCTCCAGATTGTTATTATGGCGCTTCTGCTTTCGTATAGCGGGACACTAAAAACACTTGAATTCAGCAAAATTTCCGGGGCTTCAAAGGGAGCAAGTCCTCTTAAAATCTTGTGGCCTGCACGAATGGAATTTTTGGGGAATTTTACAAATCCCATGCAATTGATATCACACTTCAGACTGTCATCTAATTTAACTACTTCAATTTTAACTTCCTCTAAAGCCTTTTCATCAGCAAAAACACCTATTTGAAAGCTTTCGCCCTCGTTTCTGGCCATATCGATTTCGTATTCAATCTTTTCGTTACCGGATGGTTTGCTGTTTTTAAAAATATCGTTTAGTTCTGAACAAACCCATATCTTCATTGTTTTTGATCTCCTTTGGTTATCAATTTAAGCATCTGCTCTCTTGCACGGAATATTGCAGTATCATCGCCACAACCCTCTTTTAGAGAGCTTAAAATGTTTGAAATTATTTCCGCACTTTGCTTGTCATTTGTTTCAACAATCTTCAACATGGAATAATTTTTGAGTGCCACTTTGGAACAAAATCCCATAAGGGTTCTGCTATCGTCAAATAGTGGCGACCGGCCGTTTTTATATGCATCAAAACTTTCTATCAGTGATTTAAGCGGGGATTCAAAACTTGCAGGCTGTCCTGGATTGATTTGTGCCAAAGTCACGTCAACAACACTTATGATAACCGGAATTTGCACAAATCCATGTTCTGATTGAATTTCTATTGCACTATGGTATTCACCGGGCATTGTATTTTCTTCTGTACTGACACTTACCAGTACGCAGGCTGTGTAACCTGAATGAATATACTCAAACAATTTTTCTTCAAGCAATTCCTTTGAATCCATTCTCACTCCTGTCACATTAATTCTCGGAGGATTCACACCTGGCACATCAAACACCTTGATTGACTGGATTACTGCGCCTTCTTTTCCACCATGAATGCATATTAGGGATCCGTACAAATCATTTTTGCATAACTTTAATCGAATGATTTCATCACGTTTCCTCGAGCGTTTTACTTCCTTGTCTGATGGAACACATGAGGGATTCATCGCCTCTTCGGGTATTGTCATCGGAACGGGTGTTGTCCTGGTTAATTCTGTTTCTAGTGTTGACAGGTAAATTTCTACACTGGAGTCTTTGTATTTCATTGTCTTTTCCTTTCGATATGTATTTGCTGTTTCTCGCGCTCTGCTCATCAATCTCTATATTAAATTACAAATTTTCTATTGCTTTGCTGAATTAGTTGTTTTCTATTTCCTGTCTGGCGATTTCACACCAGCGGATGACATTTTGGGGATTGTTCCCGATTGTTGTATTGTCTTTCATTATTATTTCGAGATGACAACTGTTCTTTTGTGCTATTCTAATGGATTTTCTTAAAGCTGATCTGATTGCATCTTCATCAATTACCGGCATGGCCAGCATCGCTGGATTAGGTTTTAGGGAATATATAAACTTATCGCCGAGTTTCTCAGCCATTTCCTCCTCTATAGCCCAGGGAGAAACTGACACGCGTCTTAAATTAGGTGCATTCTTGATTATATCCCATCTTTTGTGGAGACCTTCGCAGCAACCGTAGCAATTTAAGCCAAATTTTTCCATGATTGGCAACTGGTATGGATATACAAATTCTTCAAACAAAGACGGTGAAATCTCACTGGTTTCCTGACTCTCGCAAAATCCCCACATGTCCTTTAATCTTACCTTGTCCGCATCGTATCCTTCTGCAGGTAGCTCAGTTGTCCACCCGAATCCACCCGAACCTACGTATGAACCGTCATTATTCAATGAAAGTAATTTGTTGTTTTCCAGAAATTCAAGTTTATTAAGATATCCATCTCTGATGAATGCCATAAGGTTATGCAATTCATCCGGATTGTCATACATGTCAAACATCAGCTGTTCGAGCCCTCGCAGATTGGCCAGTGTATAAGTAACTCCTATAGACCACCAGAATGCTCCTTTTATCCGTACTTTCAAAATCCCTCCGAATATGCTCTCGGCAACGGCAAATATTTGCTTTGTCTTCTCATAGTCAATTTCGATTACTGGATGCTTCAGCATGCTTATATCAGTTATATCTTTAATCGGAGACTCCCAGGAATAAGCACCTCCATGATCGCCGCCGTGTCTTATTTCACTTACTCCCCAGTTGCTTTCATATGCTATGTAAGGCACATTGAAAAAAGCTTCGGTAACCCTGTCGTCTTTCATTTTCGATGCCCAGAAGATTTCCTTACGCAGATTCATCTCCCACCGCTGTGCAAGATCGCCTTCGCAAAGAAGCTCTTCGTCAGGTAATATTTCGTTCCATCCGATTTCGGGATCGCAAAATATCAACGGTCTCACTCTTATCAGATCATTGTGCTTATACCATAGATCCTTTTTGGTCTGCTCTACAGGTAATGAAGCCAGGTAAGCGACCTCTCTGGCAAGCTCCTGCAAAATGTTTTTTTCTTTCTCGGTTATCACTATATCCTTATATGCTCCCATTGCCGAGCTTAATGCTATTGCTGAATGTTCCATAAAAATACCTCGCTTGTGTGTTTTTGTTCGACTCGCTTTTCTATCTAAATATCATAAATGTAAATGCATCCAAGTCCGTCACCTGAACCGATTGCAATCTGGGTTCCGTTGAAATTAATATCCATACAGGTCAGGATATTGCTCATGGAAAGACCTGGTTCAACAGGTGAATTAACATAGCAGCGACCAAGCCACTGTATCCCATTATCATCATCATATGAAAAGATGTTTCCGAGATCTTCATCATGCCCCGCCACTCCGAACACAGTGCCTGTCTGCTTACTGAAACATAATGATCTTACAGGTCCTTGAGTATATGCCAGTCCTATAGAAAAGACCTTGTCTCCTGTGATTTTTGCCAGGAATCCGTCTTTGCTCCCGACAACAATACTGTCATTTTTGTACTTTACGGAAGCGGATGGAATCGCAAGATATTGTCTGCCCGGGGTCGAAGGAAGTTTAATATCGGATTTTACCTTGACCTTCATCTGGGATGGTATCTCTCCTGAATACTGCTCTATCTCGCTTATCGTCGATCCTTTTATTTCAAAACGATAAGTCTTGTCATCATTTCCACAATAACCGATAAGTTCATCCTTGCCCACATATTCGAGATGTTTGACTTTTGAATATTCCGGCTCAAGAATCTGCCATAACCGGACAACTTCAAGTTTTTTTGACTGGAAGTCAAAAGGGTTTTTCTGAAGAAATGAATAGTGTTCGTTGATTTTGCTCATGTAACCCATGAGTATGCTTTTTTGATCCTCATAATCATCTGCAGGATAAGCCTTGCCACCGTTTTCTACGCATATGTATAAAGCAGGGTCATCAGATTTGATCCTATTATCAGTTAGTCCGGATTCTGTAATTTTACTTATGTCAATTTCGATGATACCTGGCGGGTCAAACATATGATTACTGTCAGATATGAAAATAATGTCATCATGACAGTGCATTTCCGACGCACAATACATAGATCTTCCGGGAGTGCCGACAAATCCAATGTCTATTGGCTTCTTGCCATTGAAAATATCCCATTTAACGAGCTTCACGCCCCTGCTTTGCCAGATTTCGTCCATTAGCACAATGGTAAACCATAGATTATTGGAGTTGTCAAAGACAATGCCGTCCATTTTATATGCATAAGGATTCAGTACACCTTCTGGTTTGAAATCCCCTCTGTCTTCCAACAAACCACTTATAGGATCAAAAACATATAGACTTTTGGCAAAAACACCGGCAATGTAAATTTTACCATCAGGGCCATTGGTTGCAAAGCCTATTTGAGTGTTCATCTTCGATGCAGGGATATCGTTTTCGGGCAGGCGGCATTGATAATATTCAACCTTGTCGGTTGTTGTGTTTATTCTATAGATTCTTCCAGACCTTGTTGAAGTATAGATATTTCCATCCACGCCCTCAATAAAACGAAATGATCCGAATTCTGTAGTTTGTCCGTAATCGGTTAATTCATTGGTATCTATCTGTAACCGGTACATATGACCTTTTATCATTCCTGCAAAATAGAAACTGTTGTTTTTCTTGCAGTATGTTCCACCGTATATCGTCTCACGGGGCACTGGAACACCTCTGTTGTCTACAGCACCTGTCTCGGGATCATATATCAGAATATTGGATCCTTGAAACCCTTCCCATATATGATTATAGTATCCATCAACCATCCAGTAAGGATGCTGGGGTGCTCTTGATGTTGTGTGGGTCGACATTATGATACGTCCATCGTTCATGAAGCTTATGGAACTGTGGATTTTGCTTGCTCTTATTGCATTATCCTTTTGTAATATCTTTTCCTCAAGTTTAAAGCATTCCTTAAACTCGCGTGTTGCTGGCAGATACTCGTACAGTCTTGCATGCAGGGCTTCTGAAAGTTCTGCACACAGACTGAAATAAACTCTTCCGGAAGGGCTTATATTCATATCCCAGATAGCATTCTGTCTGCAGTCCTTCATCAGTGTATGTGTGATTGCATCCTGCGGTACAAGGTAATAATAAGAATCAGGTTGTTCCGGTAAAACCTCAAGTTTTGATAAATCCATGCTTTTTAACATATGCACCTCTGCTTTGATTTGTGAAAAATGGAACAGATTGGTATTTCTGCCAATTGTCCCATTTTACTTTTATTTCTTTAAATATTCATTTTATTTTCCAGTAAGAGTATCGTTAATGTTTTTATTCCATTTAGGTCTGAATTCTTCGAGCAGTGTTCCAAAAGATCCGTTCTGTCTCATGAAATTACAGAAATCCTGGCTGAATGTTGTATCCATTCCGAGTCCGTAAAGAAGTGTCGCTGATGTTTTAATTGTTTTAAGACGGGTTTCCTGTGCATCGGTAAAATACTTTTTCCTTAATGGTGACTTTGCAAGTTTTGTGAAATAGTTGCTGTAGAATTCTGAGAATGCCATTCCGCCTATACGGTTTTTTGCTCCTACAGCTATACCGAATCCATCAGCTCCTGAATATCCGAAATATTCAGTCTGTCCTGGAGCCTTGGGGAAAGGTACAACATCGAAATTGGTCATTTTGGCTGTGTCTACAAGATATGATACATCTCCGTATCTCCAAAAAGCCATCGCAACCTTGCCTTTTGCAAACCCGTCTCTAAAAGAACCCCAACGTATGTTATAAACACTCTTGTCCTTGTTTACCATGTCATAAAGGAAGGTCAAGCCGCTTCTGAATTTTGGATCGTCAATATTAAGTACAGGCTTGTTATTGGAAATCTTTACAATATCTGTTCCTTGTGATAATGGGAACATCATGTCTTCATCTATACCAAATCCCCATATATCAGGCTTTTGGTCGTTATTGGTATCTTCTGTCAGGTCGGTTGCAAGCTCCCTGAGTTTGTTCCAGGTCCATTGATTTTTGTTGAATAATACCAGCGGTGTATCAGTAATTCCTGCATTTTTGAATAGTGTTGTGTTGTAATAAATGAAATTAGGTACTCTGGCACCTGTCGTCGCATACTTTTTGCCGCCCCATGCAGTTATATATTTCATAATGTATTCATCATAGCCATTGTTTGGAACAATAAGGTCATCAATCGGCTGCAGGATTTTTTGGATTGCTCTTTTAGGGAAATCAAAATATCCTGTTGATACAGCATCAGGAGCATTTCCCGCCAATAAAAGGGACGTCAGCTTGATGTCTCTGGTCTGCCATGGTGATGTTATATAATCCAAGGTTGTTCCAGGATATTGCTTTTGAAATTCTGTCTTCATATTTGTCCATGTTGAATCGATATCCCATGGTACGAAAACCTGAACTTTACCAGTTACACCGTTACGTTTAGCAAAAAGTTCTCTCTTGGACGCATCGGTAATACCCTGTTCTCCAGAAGACGGCTTTGATGCTATACCACCTGATGTCTGGCTGGTTGATGGTTTTTGAGAGGATTGGGAAGCTGTTGAATTATTGGCAACAGATATCTGTGAAGAATCACCGGAAATCGCAGATCCGGATTCAGTGACTTGAGAGTCAGAACCTGTGCTGTTGGATGATTCTGCGATTACGCTTTGCGATGTACCATCAGATGCTGTTGAACTTTTTGTCGATGTCGGCTTGTTGTTGCATCCCGTAATTACGAGTGCTGCCGCCAGCATTACAATAATGATTGTTGTTAGTTTTTTCATAAGACGTTTTCCCTCCTAATATTTCTTGTTTTCTTTATAATTGAAATTGGTTCAAAATGTTAATTTTAATTCCTGAGATTTACCCGGCGGCTATTCTTATAAGCTCCAGACGGTTTTTCATTAATTCAGAACTGGTTCTTTCAAACTGAGTGCTCCATTTTACTGACTTGTTGGCTATTTCACTTGTTTTTGCAGCATCTCTCTTATAAGCAAGCTGGAGTAATTCATAATCCTCCCAACCATCTCTGACAGCAGATGATCTGACACCGTCAAGAACACCAAGATTTGCATAATCAGGGTAGACCAGCCAGGCATCCATTGCTGCATTTGGACACGACATATCCTTGAAAGGCTCCATAGGCGATACATTTCCGTATACCCAGTAGTTCCAAGCCCAATGCAGGTAACCGCCTAACTTTTGCTGATAGCAATACCATCCTATTATTCTTGTACTAATTAACGGAAAGTCACCTATTCTAGACATGCTCCGTCCTTGTGGATTGACACAGGTATAAGTCCAGACATCTGTAGCTGTATTGTTGACATTTTGATATGCAACCCTTTTGGCATCATAGTTGTCCACTTGTGGAACCATGATATCCAGAGAACCTTCGAATCTGGGATATAAATCACTTCCCGCGTCTATTGTCCTTACTCCGGGCATAAGCTGATGTATAAGTTTATATGCCTTCTCAATTTGTTTTCTCTGTACCTCAGCATGACATTCATCTGCGACATGCTGTAGCCAAAGTTTGTCCCACCCCTTTGTCTTTAAGTGCTGATAAAGAGCTGGTAATAATTGATTCAGATGTTTGTCTGAGGCTGGCGTGTCGGAAAACACCCATTTTGTATCGACCTTTCCGCCATTATTGTAAAACACCCAGGTATCACATGAATTTGTGGGGAAATCTTTAGGTGTCGGGTTGATGTACCAGTCCTTGTCAAAAAGATGCTGTCCTTCAAGATACTTTATTGAACCGTATGTAAGATAAGTTGATACATATTTGTCGAATTTAGTCCAGTTAAATGAGTAGGTACCGTCTGAGTTTACTTTCATATCCGGTTTCAATAAATAATCCAATGGAACATAAATGGTATTCTGTCTTTGCTTTTTCATTGCTATCGCATTGTTTTTTTGTACTGTCCAGAAATTTGCATTAAAATCCTTCGCACTGTAAAATGTCTCATTCATGACATCCATATTGCCACCGGTGAATATTCCCATATTGGTAAAAGCAGTATATGAAAATTGAGAATCTTTAGGGTCGGGAATTGTTACGTTATAAACATTTACTGTCAGAGGTAATACTCTATCTCCTTGCGAGGAGGAGATTATGACTTCATAATTATACGATCCGCTTGCAGAGCTCTTGGTAGTTCCGGCTTCTATATATGCCGAAGCGCATTTATTCTTTGTAACATCACCGATTGTACTTGACTTTTTATAATATTCAGGGAAGTCATTAGGCGAAGTGTTTCGCATGTAATTTTTGTCAATCATAAAACTGGTGTTTGAGTTATATACATATCCGATAGCATAGGCTTTAACGGATGGAGCTTTAGCGGTAATTGGTTTGATGGTTACCTTGACATTCGACAGATCAGACCCTGCGGATTTTATTCCAAGGTTTACACCTTCAAACTCATTTTTGACAAGATTGATTTCAATTTTGTCTGATTTGGCGGAAGGAGCAACGCTGTTTTCAAATATGTCTGTCAATGAATCTGTGACCCAAATCGATACCGAGGAGCTCAACGGTTTGGAAACCGGTGTTGTCGTTCTGGAAGAAGCTGCAGTCGAATTTCCTGTTGTACTGGATTTATCAGAAGAACCGGTTACAGCAGTAGAAGAAGCACCTTTACTTGAACTTGAACTTTGCATGTTCGAACCTCCCTGGCTTTCAGATATCGAGTATGATGAACTGTTGTCACTTATTACGGTTGAAGAATCGCCTGAATCGTTCTTGCAGCCAATCAAAAACAGTATGCTTGCTGTTACCAGTAATGCCATTAGGCGATAAAATAATAATTTTTTTTCTCTTTTCACAATTTTTACCTCAATTAGTTGGTATTTTAAATTATATAAACTTTATTGTCCGCACAATACAATTTTATGCTATCACTCACATGTCTTTCTATTGTCTGACCCTTTTTCTTGAAAGGAATACAGATACACTGGCGAGACTTAACAGGGCAAACATAACCAGAGGCAGGAGTGTATCTCCTGTAGCCGGACTGACATCATCTATGTCTGGATCTGATGCCAATTGATAATATCCTAGTGTACCGGTTACAAAGGATGCATACCCTTCTCTTATAGCCCCGACCGTGCAAAGTTTCGTTTTTTCATCTGTAAGGTTTGCCGCTTTAAGTTTGTTGGGATTTACTATTGATGTTGTTAATGCGATTGTAATGTTTCCAGGGAGTTTTTCAACAACAGTTTCTCCATATATGAATTGTAACCTATATGTCTGACCCTCGGCCATGAGGTTTTGTCCGTTGATGAATTCACCTAATGTGTTTGATTCTGAAGGGATAAATCGTATTTTCATATCCTGTGTACCCTTGAAAATCTCATTTGCAAGTGCATCAGGTATCAGAATATATCCACCGGTAAACTGTAATTTAATGTCCTTGTCCCCTGCAGCCATAAGCTCAACAACATCACCCTTGATTAGAATGTCCTTGTCCGTTTCTGCATAAGTGAATTCGTCGTTAAGTGTCAAAACAGCCTCTATTGTGCCCATATCGATTACAAGGGGTAGATAATTCAGGTTCTCGTTGTTTGAAGGATCGAGATCTGCATCGTAATCTCCAATACTCATGACAACCGGAGCAATTGCAATGTCGTTGTACCATTGATTTGAAATGTTGCCTTGTGTATGGATTCTAAGCTGTGAACCTTCCTTCATTGCAAGTGTTATAGTCGGGAAATCAACATAGGTGGTTTCTGCAGTTAATGAAACGCTATCGGCGTTTGCGGGCCATACCTTTGTTCCGTCTTTTGTAATCCAGATTTTTATCGGTTCCAGATTATTTGTTATTGAAGACTGGAACATTTTGATTTTATTGAAAGCGTCCTGGGGTTTTAAAATATATGTGGAATCCTGAGGTGCTACAAATGTCAAGGCTCCAATTGGGTTTTTGTTTGCCGGAAGGTCACCTGCGTTAAGACCTGCTACCAATGTTCCATCAAGCTGCTGAATACATAAGTTTGGAGTTGCATTTGATGTAAGCACATATCCTATCCATCCATTATCGTTGATGTATTTTGTCTGACCTGCAGGTTCGTATTTATCAGCTCCGTTGACATCTGCGGCTATTCCGGAATAAGTGTACTGCCATTGCCAAATCCAGTTGCTCATGTCAACGCTGACAAATGCGTTCTCTTTTCCGTTTCTTACCTCGTTGATTTTACCTGTAAGGTATTCTATTGCATCGTATTTCTTACCGACAAGAATTGTAATGTTTGATACGTTTGAATCGAGCTTGCCATCATTTGCTTTGTATGTGAATTTTACCTGACCTACAAAATTATCAGGTGCGTTATATGTAAATTCACCGGTAGAATTATTTATCTGACAGGTTCCAGAACCCGGATTTGTTACAAGCTGGTATGTCAAGGCATCACCGTTGTTGTCTTTGGATATAAACTTCTGTGTAACTGATTTTCCTGACTCTACAAAGGTATGAACATCCAGTGTTTTAGGTGCTTCATTAACTGTAGAGATGGCAGTCTGCTCAATGACAGGATATAAGAACAGAAGATTTTCCCATGTCATTACATCGCCGGCTATGCATTCGAATCTTACTATATCGTCTGCGATAAGATTCAAATCATTTATTGTCGGCATGGTAATCGAAGGATTGTTAGCTGTAAGAGAGGCGAATTCACCGCTTGTCGGCCATATTTTCTGACCATTGACTGTTATCTTGAATCCAACCGGCTGGTCTTCCTTGCCTGCATAGTACCCATTATTGATATAATTTTCATGGATTCTGACTTTGTTATAAGCATCTGATTTTGCTCTGATTTTATAAGTACCGGAAGCGGGAGCCACAAAGGCAAGTGCAACCTTGGAATTTTTTGCCTGCGGGCTAAGAATCAGGGGATCTATCGGAGCGGTTTTACCATCGGATTGAAAACCTATATTAGGTGTTGTACCGGTACCGTCCATGTACATTACAAAGTCGGGATTAGCAGCAGTTCTGTCAGAAGACCATTTCATTGCTGTCACTTTAGTGAAATTACGGTAATCCTCGTTGACAAGTGCGACTTGTGCAAGCCATGGATTAACCCCGGTATATGGAATTGTTACATCAACCTTCTCACCTAGAGCTGCTATGCTTTGAAGTCTTAACTGAGAAGGGTCAAAGACTACCGAACCGGGAATTGTAATATTAATAATAACTGTAGCGACTGCAGAGTCAATTTTCCCGTCATTAACCTTGAATGTAAAGGTATCCTGACCATCATATCCAACTGCAGGGGTATAGGTAAATGACCCGTTGGTCTGTAGATTTAAAGAACCGTGTGATGCATTATCTACAACAATAAACTGCAGAGGGTCATTGTCAAGATCTGAGGCGGTAACTTCTCCGCTTAGCTGTATTCCGGCTTGCGCGCTTATCGTTTTTGTACTTGCTGTCGGTGCATGATTAACCGGGGGCTGACCAGTCACATCTTCAATAATCGGATAGTAGAACATACAATTAATCCAGCCTAGGTTATTGTCGTTTATATTTTCAAATCTTATAATATCCCCTGCAACAAGGCTTATATTTTCGATAGAAGGAAAAGCTGCGGACGGGTTTAGTGATGAGAGTTCCAAAGCAGCGGAATTAGCCGGCCAGATTTTCTGACCGTTCTTACTTATCAAAAATTTCTGTACAACACTTTCATTGCCTTTATAATAACCACCTGCAACATAGCTGTTCGGAAGTTTTATATCTGTAAAATTTTCGTTTGGTTTGATAGTATAACTTCCTGTTTTGGGAACTATAAAAGCAAGAGCCATCTTGGCACCATTGGTATCAACAGAAGTATTAACCGGCTGAAGTCCTCCAAGTCCTTGAAATCCTATATATCCATTGGCACTTAAAGCAGAATCAAGGAAAAGAACCATGTCAGGATTTGAAACTCCTCCGCCCCATTCAATACCCTTGACTTCGGGGGCGTTCCTATAATTTTCACCATTATATGACAACTGTGGCACCCATGGAGATGTTGCTGTATATGGAATTTTAGCAAGAGATCCGTTCATTGTGGTAAGAGCATGGGTTCGCAAGGCTGCTGGATCAAAACTGACTGGTGTCAATGGTTCAGCCAACGTAATTACATTGGTAACAAGGCTCATAGTCAGTAAGATGCTAACTGTTACAACAATTGAAACTATTCTTTTTATCATAATCTAAAATCCTCCATGAATATTATTCTATATCTATCTTAACTATTTTATGGTCTATCAACAATAAATATTTTTATGTTCATATGTAATATTTTTAGGGAGTGCAGGATTTTCTTATCAGAAATAATCATCCTACAATACCTGTTCTTTCGATTCCTTCAGTAAAATATTTCTGACCTACTGAGAAAAGAAGCAACAGCGGTGCTACAACAATCAATGCTCCGGCCTGAACCAAGACCTGGACATACATCATAATATCCGTTCCTGTCCCCGCCTCCGATAAAAATCTTTCAAGAGTACCTCTCAGCATAGCCAGAGAGACAGCCAACGTCAGCTTGGTTGTGCTGAGTATCGAAGATACAAAATAGTCATTATAGTGCCATACAAAACTGAACATCAGGACTGTGATCATACCCGGAATTGCATTAGGCATCATTATCTTGAAAAATGTCTGTGTAAAGCCGCATCCGTCTATCAGGGCTGAATCGTCAAGCTCCCTCGGCAGGCTTCTATAATATTGTCTAAATATATAAATGAACAGTCCGGAACGAAATCCCATTCCAACAAGACTTTGAATTATAAAAGGAAACGGAGTGTCAATAAGGTTCATTACAGACAGGTTGTTGTTAAACAATCCAAGTAAATTTGAAATAACAGGAATAGAGAAAAATCTAAACTCGATAAACAGCGGTATTATATATGTCTGAGGTGGAACAATAATAGAAAAAATCACTATCGAAAACCAGAATTTCTTTAATGGAAAATTAAATCTCGCAAATCCATACCCGACGAAGCTGCAGACCAAGGCTTGCAGGATGGCCGAAGGCAGGCTTATTGAAAACGAATATAGGAGAGCCTTGAAATAATGTATACGCTCCACAACTACAAAAATATTATCCAAAGTCCAGTTTCTTGTTATCCATACTATTGACATGTCGGCAAAGTCGGCTTTACCTCTGAATGCTGATACAACCATGAAAAGCAATGGATATATGAGCATGAATTCCAACCCTATCAGAATGGCAAATCTGAGGATTTTCCAGGAAAGTGTGCTTGTCTTTTTATATAATATCTTGACATTGTCTATTGAATTAAGTCCGTTCTTGTTCATCAGGCTACTCCTTTTATCGTTCGATATTCACTACACGTCTTGATATCGCAAGTGAAACGACACCAATCAGCAAAAGCACAAATACAAAGTAGACAACGGCAAGTGTTGTGCTGTATGAATAATGTATTTCTGTAAAATATTTCGAGACTTTCTGCATTACAGGATTCAAATAGTATGTGAATGAATCAATGATTGAATAAACAGCATTTAAAAGAACAAACGGCGAAACCAGCGGGAAGGTAACCTTCCAGAATATCTGCCATCCTGTCGCCCCTTCAACATTACTTACTTCATAAAGCTGCTTGGGAATTGATTGCAGACCGCCCAGAAAAAGGAAAATCTCAACTCCGGATTTCCATATGATATCAAGAATTTGTCCAACCATTGAAGAGAGTTGTGCGATAATCCTTGGATCGATGTTCAGGTTTCCCAGGGCCATTTGCAAGGTTGCTGTTTGAAATATGCTGTTATCACCGCTTTGTGCAACTGAACTTACAAAAAGATCCTCTTTAAATACCGCCATTAAAATTCCGGAAGATACAATTATCGGTATTGCGAAAATGGTCCTCGACATGGCACGTCCTACAAATGACTGATTCAATAGAATCGCTATAAAAAGACTTACAGTTACAATCAGAAATGATTCTGCCAATGTAGTCCAAAGGGAGGTTGCAATGAGTCTTATCGATTCAGGATCCTCTAAAAACACAGCAATCAGGTTTTTGTTTCCGGCATATTGGAAAGAAACTTTTTCACCGATTTCAATATTGTTGAAGATATAAAAAACGGCTTGAACCATTGGAATGAAAAAGAATGATATCACACCTATTATCCAAGGCAGAATAAACCAGTAGCCGGCGTATTTCTTCTTGGTTTCATACGATGAAAAGATTTTGAAATTTCTAAAATCAATTTGTTTCAAACTCATATTTTATCACATCCTAATAATTACTTTTGCTATATCCCATAGCAGGAATAACAATGTTTTCGAAGTTGAAGTCCTTGTCATTATAGTTAACGTATATGTATGTTTTGTTTGAATAAGTGATTTTTTTGACACCAGGTGCCAAAACCTCATAATTTACAATTGTGCATGATTCAACATCCTTTAAGACACTTTCGATTAGAGTATATGCATCATTTGCCGCTTCTTTCCATGTGTCAAACCGGGATGCATTCTGTTCGTAAAGAGTCGTCTCCGATATTTCTTCATAAGGAGCATACATGAAGCTAAAAGAAGGTGAAGATCCTGATTCAATGGCCCTTAGAAGACTTTCCATGTAATTTCCGTAATAGTTGAGGGGTGGTGTTGAATATTTTGCCGCACCATGTAAAACCATTTGCAGAAAAGGTACATCAGCATCACACAAAACGAATTGCGACGAGTATATCGGCATGTCTTGAAATGTTTCAACATAAGGCCATGCATAACCGTTGGGCGCTTGCGCCATTACTTTCTTCTTTGATGAAATGTCAGAGTAACTTTTAATAAAAGCATCTTTACTTTCATTCATAGTAAATATGTTGCTGCCTTGAGATGAGTAGATGGCTTGAACACCGGTTGATATTCCGAAGTTATTGATATTATTACTGTCAAGGGATTTGACAATGCCTTTTGATATCCAATGCATTCTGTCTGGTACTATAAGGTACCTTGAAGGGATTCTTGCATTTTTATCACCGGTGCTGTACAGAAAGTCTGATATTTTGATTTTTTTGTTTGACAGTCCTAATGCAGTATCCCGGCTTACTGATATCCCGTTTCCACTTCTGATGAATTCCATTACTTCAAATTCAGGATAAATTTGTACGTTTTTACTTTTAGTGTATAAACTGTTGAAATCTTTTAGCCTTCCTAATGAGGAATCAAGTTGCATTTTGGTATCTATCTTGTTATAGAATGCTCCGTTTGCATTGAATCCCTTATACATTATCTCCATTGATTTTATATTCTTCTCGAAATAGCCGATAATCTTTGATAATTCATTAACACTTGTCAAAGGTTTGATATCTTCATAGACTATTCCGGCTATCTGTTTTTTGTCTTTGATACCTGCAGTGACATCCATAAACAGACTGAGCTTTGTGTCTGTGGGTTTCATTCCTTTGGTAATAAGATAATCCCTGTATTTGCGAGCCATCCCTGCAAGCGTGGATTCGTCTGCGTCCAAAAGACAATAGCGCACTTCGAAATTCTGCACCTCTCTGCGTTTTGACGAAACCAGAACAGTGTTTGCCGCCCATGTCCTGTCCAGCTTTACTATCTGATCCGATGTTCTGAATGTAAAATTAAATCTGCATGTATTATAACTTGACTGAACTCCTGAAGTTAAAGCGGAAATAGTCGATCCAGCCTCTCCGCTTGTCGCAAGAGCATAAAATCCATGCAATGGCTTATTATCAGAATCCATAAAATTCATTCCAAAAAAAGGAATCAGGCACGGCTGCATCTTTGCTCTTTTGCTTTCCATTTTTTTAGCTGAATCACTGCCGTAAACATTTAGCAAAACCTCCCCGCTGCCTGCTTTTCCATTGTTAAAATTGATAATCGCACCGGAACCGTCAGGTACAAAAATGTAGCCATTGTCCTTTATTCCGGATGCTCCCATAAATGGCAGCAGAGATATCTGCAAAAGGCGGTTTTTCTTTGACTCTACAATTTTGTCTACTTCAATTCCCGCAACTATTCCGGTGTCAATAAGACTGTATCTGACAGGCACTGTAAATCCCTCGTCTCTGAAATCATAAACGACTACAACTGCATCCTTGTCCTTGAATATACTGTACCATCCGTTTGATACACAGCTGGAATATGAGTTTAGTTCATTTTGCTGTCCGGTTTCGTCAACATAATAGAGAAGAAGCTGTGAGAGGATTCTCGTTCGGTTAATGCCTTTTATAATCTTGTCGTTTTGGTAGTCTTCGGGATTGCTGGTCAACATGGTAACATTATTCCGGGCAATACTAATGGCGGCATTTTCACTGTTGATAAATATTTTCAGATCGTTATGAACCAGTAGAGGTTCGCTGGTTGCAGATATCTTCTGACCATATGCTATATTTTTACTATTAGTTACAGAATTATCAACATTTTTCTTATTATTGAGCGTGAAAATCAACCCGGTTATCATACCGGCTATGATTAACAGCACTATTATTGTCAAGACAACCTTTTTCATTACCAAACCTCCGTTAAAATAACTGACCTAGTATCTTACTATGTTATTGACCTCATCGGCTATACTGGTTGCAAAGGAAAATATCTGCTGCAACATTGACCACAGCAACAACGATAAAAACACGATGATTGCCATTGCAAAAACAGATAATACAACTGTGCCCAGGGTCCTCTTAATATTGTATTCATGAATGGTTTTCAGGCCGGCAAGCAGAATAATTGCAGACCAGGCATAGAGAATAATCTGCAAAAGGCCCAAAAACACATTTTCCGCCGATGTTAAAACATTACTTAAAATTGTAAACAGTATCTGATAAGATATATAAGGAACAAGAGAGACAAGAGATACTGAAACAATGTCGGTCAGTCTGCCGCTTCCATCATTAATTGTTGATACAAACCAGTTTGATATGACCCATAATAATGAAAGTAAAACAGTCTGCCCCAGTACCACAAGGATATTGAAATTCGCAATGCTGTTATTATTGAATATATATCCTGAAAACTCCCATTTTGCAATGCTTACAACGATCCAAACCCCTAGTATGACAAGTGATGTTATCAAATTGGTTTTAATGCTGCATGACCTTGTTAAATACTCAAATCCTTCCAGTGGGTGGAAAAGTATGTGTACAGTCCTGGCAATGCCGCCCTTTTCGTTAATATTCTTCTCCTTTTTTTTGACTGCTCCAAATTTGGAGTCAGATGCAATAAGTACTGCAACCAATAGGATCAATATAATAAATATCAGCCAGAACCATTGTCCGAGCAACTCTCTACGGTATTGTCCAAATGCCAGTGAATATTTTGCCTTGTCGTTTGCAAGTTTAAAATAGTGCATTGCATTGGAAAATTCATTATGAGCCAGCAACGACTTTCCAATTCCTACATAAGCAGCTTCAAATCCTGAATTATCCTTGACCACTTCTTTCCAAATTGAAATCGAACTGTCGAATTCACCCCTTGTATATAATCTGGCAGCCAATAAAACCTTTATGCCATAATCTGTAGGAATAAATTTAGTGATTGATTGGGTACCTTTATCAAGAACATATATATTGTCATCGATTGTATCGATTGCAACCGGTTGCTTGAAAGTACCCATGACCGAGCCTAGTGAACCGAATATTGAAAGAACCCCTCCACTCGCATCATGGACAAATATTTTGCCTCTGGCACTGTCGACACTGGCAAATATCCCTTCTGACATAATTGCAATATCTTCAAATGTAGTATCAGTAAGCTTGTTTCCCTGCCATGATACTTGCAGGTCTCCAAAATTCCCTCTGTTTAAAATGTTGTTGTTCTTGGGGTTGATTTTCTTAATTTTCTCTACGGTGGTCGAAGATCCATCGGATACAGTCTTCGAAGTAACAGTGTAAATAAAGTTTTTGGAGTCTATGTCAAAGTTGTTATAGTCAACGGGGACATATCTCGCTATCTTCTCCTTTTGATTACGGTTAAGGATCTGTTTCCAAAAATTATCAAGTAACAATCGTGCGGTCAGCTCAACCCTGTTACTTCCGAAAAAGCCCATAAACTGCCCCTGCGGTGAAAATATTACCGCTCCCACATATAGGTTTGGAACAATTATGTATACAAAGCCATCTGAATCCACAAGCACTTTTGATGGCGAAAACTCAACGCCCTTCGGTATCAAATCAGTTTCCGGTGCTGTGAATTTTATTAAAATCTTACCAGTAATATCACTGACAAAAACTCTTTTTCTGTCAGGGTCGGTGATATAATATTTCTTTGCATTGCCACTTCCGGTCACAAAAATTCCGCTGATGTTCGGCATTGGAGTAACCACTTCATTTTCAAAGAAATTTATCGTTTTAAGGAAAACCAGATTTTTGTCAAATACCTGAATGCAACCGTTTCCGGAATCAAGAACATTTACATTTTTATCATTGTCAACAAAAAAATCGGCAGGCTGGTTGAATTTTGATTCCAGTTTTGTATTACCGAGCACAATTTTTTCTTGCTTGTACATTGCTACCGATGGTATCGCTTCATTTTTATAATTGTAATTATAACTATCATATGTTGTCTGGGCGTATGTTGTAGAACCCAAAAGCATACAGACTAGTAATATCGCAATTATTTTTTTGATTGTCCTGTTAATCATTCATTTCCCTCCGGATATATTTTGCACAAACATTCAAGTTTTCATCAGGTGGCTATAAAATGCAATAATGTTCTTCCAATAAAATTCAGTAATGTATCGCTATTCCTTTATACCTGAACTCGCCATTGTTTCAATAACACTGTTCTGAGTCAATAAAAATACGATTATAGGAGGCAGCATAAGTATTACACCTGAAGCCATCGCAGGCCCCAATCTGGCTATACCGCTCGAAATTATCTGGGTCAATGCCATGTTTATGAGTTTTAGCTGCTCATCATATACCATGTTGAAAGGTTGCTGATTCCAAACGCCCTGAAACGAAAAAACTATCAGGGTAAGCCAGGCAGGCTTAACCTGTGGCATTACAATCTTCCAGAACACATAAAAATGCCTTGCCCCGTCAACTGTTGCTGATTCGATCAGGACGTAAGGTATCTTCTCCATGAATTGTTTCATTAGAAAAAGTCCAAGCGGAGCAGCCAGTGATGGCACTATATAAACCAGATAGGTGTTGATCATTCCTGTTCTTGACATGATTAGATATTGTGGCAGCCATAGAACCGTTCCAGTAAACAATAACGAGAGGATAACAATGTTGAAAAGGAAATTGCCATATTTCAGTTTGAATTTTGACAGCGGATATGCGGCCATGGAAGCAATTATCACATGCCCTGCCGTTGCAATGACACTTACAAAAATGCTGTTGAAAATATATCTTGAAAAAGGCACCCACATATTCGAAGCCAGTTTAAAAAGCATGAAATAGTTATTGGTGGTTGGTCTGCTTACGAAAAATCTCGGTGGAAACAAAAATAATTCATCCAATGGCTTGAAAGAGTTTATTATAGAGTAAAACAACGGAATCGCCATAAACGAGCCTAGAACAGCTAGCCAGAAAAATACGATAAAATTCCCGGCAGTGCTCCTGCTGGCGCGTTTCCTCTTTTTTTCCTTCCTGAATTTTTGAAGAATAAAGTGCATATTTTCCTCCATTTTTTTCATTTACTCATCACCTATGAAACGCATCAAAAGATTTATCCCTCTTCTAAAAACCAGCATCATGATAAAAAGCACAACTGCAATGGCGCAGGCGTATCCCATTTCGTATCTGATGGTGCCATAGTCCATTATGTGGAGAACAAGTGTATGTGCAGCGTATTTCTTACTTGGGAATCCACAAAGCTGCATGGATATCGTGCTGACAGAAAAAGCCGCCGCTATCTGCATGATTGCACTAAAGAGCAATTGCGGCTTCATCATTGGTATTGTGATGTAGAAAAGCTCCTGGAACCTGTTCTTTATGCCGTCAATTTCACCCGCTTCGTATAGTGTTTCATCAACTCCCTTGAAGCCGGCAATAAACGCAAGAAATCCTGCTCCCAGACTCATCCATAATTGAACTATCATAAGTATCCATATGCTGTATGCCGGATTTGTAAGCCATTGAACCGGCTCTATAATCAAGCCCAGGTTTATTAGAACACCATTTATAAGACCGTAGGAATCTCCGCTGAAGAAGAATTGCCATATAAAATAAACCGCTCCTGAAAGAGAGGGTGCATAAAAGATAAAAGTCAACAACACTCTTGTTTTTCGTGAAAAGTCATTTATAAACCATGCAATGAAAAAACAGAGGACATAGCTCACAGGTCCCGTCAGAATAGCAAACAGAAGCGTATTCTTGATCGCTATATAGAATATGTCGTCATGTAAAAACAAGTTTAAATAATTTGTCAAACCAACAAATTCCGGAAAAGAAAACATGTTGAAATAGGAAAAGCTAAGGGCGAATGACACGATAATCGGTACCACAGTCATAAGCAGAAACAGGGCGAAGAAAGGCAACAGCATGGCATATAATTCTTTGTTATGGCTGATTTCATATATAAAGCCAGTTTTCCTAAGACTTGTCTTTTGCTTTTTGATCTCTTCTTTTTCCATATTAATCAAGCTTGAACTCCTTTCTTTTCCTTAGAATCTCTTCGTTTATCTGTTTGTCCCAGATTGACAAGACTTCTTTGGGATTGCCGTTTTCGTATACCGTCTCGGTAAAGGCATTGTCAAGTCCACGAAGCAGATAATAACCTCCAGGTATTTCAGGGATTTCTTTCACGCTTTGCCATTGTTTGGCAAGATTTGCATTTTCTTTAGAGTTCCACGGCATTGCATTAAAGGCATTTATATTTGAAGGCATATATCTGGCGGTAATACCCATCTGAGCTTCAATATCATAAGCATAGCGCGTCTGGGCGGCATCACCAGTCCACCATTTTATAAATTTCCAGGCCTCCTCCTTATGGTTGGTGTTACTCAGAATCACACTAGCTGTTCCTGCACCGGCTTGTGAAATATCAATTTTCTTGTCTTTTTTCATTGTGCCCGGTATGGGAACCATCTCCCATAAACCCCTTATTTCAGGAGCTCCTGTAACAAGCCTTCCATATTCATTATACGTGGAAATGGCTAGTGGCATCTCACCGACTCTGAATCGTGAATAAAAATCATAAGATACAGGTAATCCGTAGTCTTTATAAAAGCTTGTCCATAAATTGAAAGCGTCCAGTGACTCTATTGTTGCCAGATCGGTCTCTTTAAAGTTGCTTTTGTACATTTTGCCGCCGTTCTGAAAAAGCAAGGCAGGGAAAATATTACGCACACCCATACCTGCATCAACCGCGCCAAAGGAATCAATGCTTGTATATGGTATTCCGATATCCATGTTATATCTCTGTATTTTTGGAATTGCACTGAAAAACTCATCCCATGTAGCAGGCGGCTTTATATTGATTTCATCAAGGATGTCCTTTCTGTAAAACATCATATAAAAAATCTGTGAATCCGGTATTCCGTAGCAGCCGCCTGAAATTTCATAAGGAATAAACGCTCCGGGCATAAAACTTTTCTTTATGGAATCGAAGTCCGGGAACTGTGTATAATCAAGAAGGGCGCCTCTGATAGCAAGATTTACAGGCAGTCCGCGACCGGTCATTATTGCAATATCGGGTGATTTCCCTGAAAGAAATGCTTCCACCATAGAGGCGCTTACAAGCTTAATATTAACATTTATTCCCGTTTCAGCTGTAAACATATCATTTGTCATTGTTCGTAAAATTTGTGCCTGATCCCTTCCTGTTCCAATCCAAAGGTCGACTGTATTTGATTCCGTTTCAGCACCGAAACTATTGTAATCCTCTATAAATGAATAAAAGAATGACAAAAATTCATGACTGAACTGCTCAAAAACACTGACAGACGCATCGACTTTTGGAGCCCCTGGCTGAGACAGGACAATATAATCCAGATCAATGGGTTGGTTCCTGAGGTCAAGAATCCAGGCTGACAGGCTTGAGATGTTGTTTTTGAATTCATTTATCCTCATAGGTATTGTTTCCGGATTTTCACACATATTGTCCAACTGTCTGGTAATTGTATCAAAAACCGCCGTTGTAGAATTCGATCTGCTCAAGCCTATGATCTGCTCCTTTGTAGCCTTTATGAATGCCGATGACTTTTTGAGCGAGGCTATCAGTCCAGGAATTTCCGTTTCTAAATTATAATCTCTGTATTTATCAGGTTGAAGACTTGTAACCATGATGATTTTGCGATACATGATATTCAAATCATATACTGTTTTGTCGAGTGTCGGTATCACGTTGGATATTTCACCTCCGACAACTTCCAGTCTTAATTTATGAAGGCCCTGTTGTAAATATATATTCATAGGTTTGTCAATTCCGCCCAGCGTGAACAAATCCCAGTCACTAGTGAACGGAAATCCAATTGCATCAGCTTCTTTAAAAGGAATCTGACCATCGATATAGAGTCTTCGATAAACCTTGAATCCATTAATATAACTCTGTTGATATCTAATCTGTAGAGAATAAAAGCCTGTTCGCGGTACATTAACATCCCATTCCAGCCACTGCCCGGGATTTTGCCAGTATGATCCACCTATAAAATTCATTCTTATTTTTGAAGTATTGTACGGACTTGTTTTCGGACTAGTCCTGTCTGATAGAGGTCTTAATATAGGTTCGGATTTTAAATCGGCTTTCTCGCCTTCTAATATAATCTGCTCTTTGCCGTCGACAACATCCTTGTCTCCAATATATTCCTTATAAGTTGTCAGTTCTTTTACCGGTATGAAGTTAATTTCACTAAGCAGAAAATTCTGGTCTACTGAAACAATCGATATTTTATGTATGCCTTTTGTCAGTTTGATTTTCAGAAATGTATTGCTGACATCCTCAGGGTCTACAAGAATCCTGTCATACCAGCTGTTCACTTCTATTTGTCTCGGAGCAATCTGATTACCGTTTTTGTCGAGCTCGAAGTTATTGACTGAATTTTTATAAACACGGTTCAAATAACAGCTGCCCAGGTCCAAAATGGGTTTGTCATCAATAGCCACTTTGATCTCGATTGGTTTGCCTTTTCCGGGTAATGTAAAATACCCAAGATTAATATTGTACTGATTATCCTGTTCAATATCGAAAGACCAGGATCCCCGGGCGTTTTCTTCGGTGAAGCTTGCAACACTGTTTTTGCCTTTATACTCTGTTAGAATTTTAATTTCATTGCCATTGTCATTTTTGATCAATGACGCAAAATTGACCGTAACTATTCCAGCTGGATCTATTAAAGAGCTATTATGCTTTGTGATAACAAATGCAGAGCAAAAAGAATCCGCACTGATTATGCCGGAAAGAATTAATGCAAAGACAAAAATTGATTTTTTCAAATAGTTAAACCTCCAAACAAATCCTGATCTGGTTCATGTTCATAGAATTATTATACCGCACGAAAAATAAACATTCTTTTGAATTGATTTAAGAATTTTACGAAGTATGCTAGAATCTTTAAAAATAATTATTATCAATTCCTATATTGATTTTGACATTATCAATTATTTACTTTCATATAGTCACTCAACAATTTACTCTCACGCAGTCTGCTCAATTGCTTTCTTGCAGATTCGTAACCTTCCACTCCACCAACTTCGGCAGCTTGAACGTATATCTTCATAATCTCATCATTTATCGTCGTATTAAAAGACCCCTTGAGTGTTATGGGGGTTTGAATGCCCATTTCCACTGACTTCAACGGTATTTTTGCTTTACCGGTCGAAGGAAGCCACAGCTTCTTAAGAGGTAGCACATACCGACCTGAATTATAGAAAAACGGCACTATTCCTATTCCAGTTTTTTGTACAAAGTCAAATGTGGAAGTTTGAAGTTCATTAGTCACCCAGTCCTGAATTACAGGTTGACCGTCAACATTAAGCCAGTGTTCGTCTTCTTTTCCGATATATAGAAGACTGTTTCCATTTTCAGACAATATAAACTTTAGAAATTTATCCACAACGGTCTTTTTGTCAGAATCGATTATAATATTGCGATATTCCATATTTTCTGCAAATTTGGAATAAAATGCTTTTTCGTAGTTGAACGATTCAAGATTCAGAAACTTATCGTTTGGATTGTTGCTGTTATAAACTTCCAAATAGGATTTGTCACCTATGAAAAACAATGATTCTTTCATTTTGCTTTGTGTTTCGGTATCATCAGAGCTGAAAGGGGCTGCAAAATCATTTGTGCCGATTTGCGACAGGAATTCCAATATATTTTCATATTGAGGGTTGTATATTTTATTTTTCTTGACCCCTTTGTCATTATATTCATAAGAAACACCAAACATATGCTCAAATGCCGATATGTCACTATTATTGATTCCAAACACTATGGGAAAGTTTATATTATCTGATGAGATGAAGTTATACTTGCCATAGTAGAGCTTAATACATTTTATTATATCATTCAGAGTGTAGATTCCCGGCATTCCTATTTTCTTGTACATGTTTTCATTTATGAAAATGCCTTCCGAAGCAGTTTCATTGAAACCTGTCAGAATCGAGTAGTCATCCACTGCAAAATCCTGTTTTCCGATTCTGTTTGAAGCATAATATTTTTCATCGATTTCTGTTGGTTTGACAACAGCGCATGATTTTATCATCTGATAATAGCTTGGATTGCTGGAATTCAATGTAATAAGGTCAGGGCATTTGTTTGACAAAATCATTTCACTGACAGCCAGGGAAATGTCTTTGGAAACAATTTCAATGACTGGTTCTATAGATAAGTTTTCTGATATCAATTTAGGTATTTCATATTCAGTCCAGTCTTTTTTTAGCTGAAAGCCGTCTACGAAAATCCCCCATTTAAATGTTTCTACCACCTTTGTTTCGTTGCTGTTTTGTGGAATGGCAGAGTTATTATTCCCACTGCATGAATCTAGAAGTGATACTATCAACATGATTATCAATATAAGTTTTATCTTTCTCTTCATTGCATTTCGCCTTCCAAAGTCAGTCAATGGGGTGCTTATTTATGCTTTTCTCGTCTACAAATTTTATCGCGGGTATTTTAATTGTGCAAAGTGTTCCACTCTCGCCATCCATGTTGTAAGGACCGATATTAATACCATAATCATCACCGAATGCCAGTTTTATTCTCTCGTTTACGTTTGCAAGCCCGTATCCGATTTTTTTGTTTATAAGTGCATCTTCGGCATTTTCTCTGGTTATTGAAGGCCCGTTATTGAAAATGTTGAATATCAGGATTTCATTTTCTATGAATGCACTGATTGATATAATTGGTTTATCAGTATCCTCCATGTTTTCAACACCGTGTTCAATTGAATTTTCTATAATTGGCTGCAGCATCAGGTTAATACATTCGTACTCCATGATTTCGTCAGGAATATCGTATGTTATTTCGAAGGAGTCCTCATGTACGTCCAATTGAAGAGCCAGATATGATTTAATGTTCAGAATTTCATTTGAAACCTTGGATATTATATTTCCTTTGTTTAATGCTGTTCTATAGAAATCTGCCAGCCGCATAACAAGATAGCTTATTTCACCATTGCCTGAAAGTATGGCTCTCCAGTTGATGCTGTCAAGACAATTATAGAGAAAATGAGGGTTGATCTGTGCCTGTAGGGCCTTGAGTTCAGATCTTACCAGATTATATTTGGCAATATAGACATCATTGATCAAAGTATCTATCTTGTTTATCATGTTATTGAAGCCAAGGGATAGTTGTCCTATTTCGTCCCCCACATATTCAGTGGTTTTTATCGACAGGTCTCCTGTACTGACTCTTTTCATTTCATTCATTATGCGGTCTATTCGTCTTGTAAAACCCAGAGAAAGGGTTATTGAAATCGCAACCACAAATATAACACATATCGCTATTATCATCAGTGTTGTATATGTAATGCTGTTTATGTCCTTCGATACAACCGAATAAGGAATTATATAGTATATCGACCATTTAAGATTATCTATGTACTTATAAAGATAAATGAATTTTGAACCTCTGAAATATACCATGTTTTTGTCTTTTTCGAAAAGGTTGATTTGTGGCCTTCCCCTGTTGGAGTAGATATTCCAATCAGTCAATACATTTGACATGTTGCTGTCATAAATCAGTTTGCCGTACTCTATATTCTGAGTGTTATTGTTTCCAAAGAATTTTTGTGCATTTATTGTTATGACAGCAATGCCAAGATTTTCACCATTGTAGAAATTTACAATTGGTTTTAAAATTAAAATCTGGTCGCTATATCTAATCCATTCGCTGTTATAATCGGTTGACGAGTTGTTGATGTTATAGTTTTGAGATTGTGGATTACTTACAATTTTCATACTTTCAATCTCAGGAAGACTTATCTGCAGATTTTTCATGCTTTCATTGTAAAACGAATCCATACGGCTTGATTCGACCATTCCGCTATTATACAAGACAGCCAGAGACAGGAATCTATCGTTATAAATCATATGATTTAGAACATTTTCACATCGGTCCGCCTTTTCTGACAGCTCATTCATAGTCTTTTCGGTCTCGCTTTTTAGCGCGGAATTAATAACATTGTTGATTGCGAGCGAAGAAAAATAATAGGAAGTCAGCCCTATGATAAAAATAGGTACGATAAAAATCGCCATATAGGAAATCATGAGCTTTTGCCAGAATTTCCTATTTACGAACCATTTCGCGAATCGCTTGATCATTCCTTGTTTTCCCGGTATTGCATAGGAGTCACCCCGGTGTGATTTTTGAAAAGCAGGCAAAAATAGGATACATTGTTATATCCTACATTCTCACAAATCGAAATAATTTTAAGATCGGTGTTTTTTAGCATTATCTTAGCCTGCTCAATACGATAGTTGGTTAAATATTTAATGAACCCCATTCCCATTATTTTAGTGAAAAGAAAACTTAGATAACTGGGGGAAAGGAAGACTCTCTCTGATACATTCTCAAGGTTCAAATCCTTCATATACTCAGTTTTAATGATTGAGCTGACCTGTGCTATGATCATTTTGGCATTTACATCATTCTTCTCATAATTTGCTGAACTGTTTTGTAGTATCGACAGGACTAGATTTTTAAGTGCTGATAAGTTTTTGCTCTCGTTGGCCTCTTTTGTGTAAAGATTCAATTCGTCGTTTTCTATAGTGATATATTGTGCAAGAAGCTGTATGAAATGAACACAGATATATCTTGCAAACATTGGTGATATTCCTGGCTTGTCCTTGAGTTTTTTGAACAGGATATCCAGACGTTCTTCCATTTTATGTCTCTCGTCCTTAAGGTAGAAATTTATTATTTCTGTTATTTCATTAAAATAATCCTCGACCTTAAAGCTTTCGATGCTTCTGTCATCAATAGAAAGTATTTTTTTTTCTAATTCGAAAAATCTTGTCTCAGCCGTTTCATCCATCTTTCCGTATATTTTGCCTATATTGCTTATGTCTTCTACTTTCCCACCCACTACTATTGTAGGGTTGCTGTGAAATTTATTGATAAAATATTCCTGTATTATATTTGCATTTTGTGTTGCATCCAGTTGTTTATTGTCAAAAAACAAAATAGTCTGGTATTCATTAAGCAGAACAGAAAATGAACATTTAAGCGCCGTCTCGATAGTATCAGCGATATTATCATCCGGATTGTCAAATATAGGTGTATCAGAGCTAACCAGAACCATGTCATTTCCGTAGTGCCATTCGTTGCTTAAAGTCACCTTCCTGTTGTTGATATAATCAACGATTATTTTTGCCCATTTGGACTTCTCTTCGTTGTCAATATCTTCCTCTATTTCTTTTATTACATTTGTAAATTCATCTATTTTTATGGGTTTTAATAAATAGTATTTGACACCGAATTTCATAGCAAGTTTTGCATATTCAAATTCACTGAACGCACTGAATATAACTATCCTGAACGATTTCTTCATTTCATGGATTTTTGAAATAAGTGTCAAACCGTCCATCTTGGGCATTTTTATATCTGTAATAATCAAATCAATTTGATTGTTTTCGATAATGCCAAGTGCCTCAATGCCGTTGGAGGCTTCGAAATATTTCGTATTTTGTAAAAGTTTTTCGAGTAGGAACATTATGCCGGAACGGTCGATTTTCTTGTCCTCAACAATTAAAATATTCATATTTTCTCCCAATCTTTATCAGGGTATAATAACACAATATATTTCGTTCTATGCTTGAATATCTGCTTTATATAATAGTTAATTTTAACACATATTAAATGTTTTTAGAAGATTGCAACTGTTCCTTCTGTATTCTTGCGTTTCTGTGTTTCTGCGTTTCTGTGTTTCTGCGTTTATGTGTTTCTGTGTTTTTGTATTCTTGTGTTTCAGTGTTTTTGTGTTTCTTTTCTACAGTAATCCTTTATTCCGGGTTGAATTGGCAATTCAATTATTGATTATTGATTTTATTATTCATTAAAAAAACCAAATTTAAAACCCCTGTCCATATAGTATCATCTGCAAATGCATTTAAACACACCTTTAGAACAAGCGTCTTTTATATCCAAAAACCTCAAATCGGCGTCCTGGTTTTCACTTGCAAACCCCACTCCCATGACAAGCATTTTTGCGGCTTTTGCTGCATTTACACCTGAATCTGCATCTTCAATTACAAGACATGCTGTCGGATCGATACCCAGTTTTTCTGCGGCAAGTATGAAAACCTCTGGATCGGGTTTGGACTTTTGAATGTTGTTGCCATCAATAATTGCGTCAAAATATTTGTCCAGTCCAATATGAGTAAGTATGATCATTGCATTTTTACTCGATGAGCCGATAGCCATTGGAATCGACCTTTGTTGTAGTGTTTCCATGCATTCCAAAACACCGGGTAATATGTCATCAGGTGACAGCTCATTGATCATTTCAACATAATTTCTGTTCTTTTCTTCGGCCATAGTCTCTTTTTCTTCTTGTGAATATTGAACATTGCTTCTTTCAAGTAAAATTTCAAGACTCCCCATACGACTGATTCCACGAAGTCTTTCATTTATTTCTCTGTCAAAATATATGCCTTTCTGATCCGCCAGTTTCTTCCATGCCCTGTAATGACAATCATCTGTTGATACTATAACACCATCGAGATCAAAAATTACCGCCTTAATCATTTAATTCCTCCACCTGTACATATGCTGAATTTGTTCTTCTGTATTCTTAATTTTTATATTTCTTTGTTTAATATTTCTTCATATTTACATTTTTATATTTCTCTATTTTCATATTTTTAATTTTTATATTTCTCTATTTTTACATTTCTTTTCCTTATTTAGACTATAGTTTTTGCCAATATAATGTCAATAGAGTAGAATAACAATCATAAGAATCTTACTTAACTGAATAATTTTTTAATATTGTTTTTCTGTTATCATAAAACCACAATATAAAAAACACGGGGGAAAAGCATATGAGCTTATGGATTCTTGAAGAGAATGAATTGGATTTTAAAAGGAAAAGCAGTCGTGAGGCCCTTTTTACGATTGGAAATGGATATATAGGATGTCGTGGGTTTTTTGAAGAAGAGGTAGAAGGTATTGAGTCTCTTGGTGGAATATATCTGGCCGGTATTTTTGGTGCCGGCAAATACGATGCCTGGAGAGGACGAAGCCGTGAACTGGCGAACACTCCGAATTTTTTCTATCTGCCTGTTTGTGTTGATGGAGAACAGGTTCTGGTTAGAGAAAATTGCATTACTGACTTTTATCGCTGTTTGGACATGCAATCTGGAACTTTGACACGTTCATTTGTCTGGTCAAGCAGCACAGGCAAAAAAGTAAAAATAGAATTTGAGCGTTTTGCAAGTCAGGCAAACGTTCATCTTGCAGGACAAAAAGTAATGATAACCCCCATTGGATGTGATATTTACTTGAGTATAAGTCCTTCAATCAACACCAACATCAGTAATTTGAATCTTGAAAGTTGTGAGCCTTTGCCTATACAGCCGGGGACAAAACATTTTACGGTCATAAGCAATTCAGATGATTTGCTTGAGATTCAAATGGATGGCATTGATAACCAGCGAATTGCAGAAGGACAAAACGTCAATTATGAGATTAAATCGGTAAATGAATCAGATGCTAAGACAGGTTATGAATCAGGTGCTAAGGCAGGTTATGAATCAGGTGCTAAGGCAGGCTGCGAATCAGAAGTCAGTTTCGTGTCCGGATCAGCAAAATCAAGCGGTGCCAATGTTTTTTTAGATACTATTGTTTCAGGAAAATATTTTTGTATGACAAGACTCGTTTATATCTATTCAACCAGGGATTGTTCAAATCCTGCTGAAATGGTCCGTTCATCTTTGAATAAAAATAAGCAGTACGATATAGAAAAGGAAAACCACAGACATGCCTGGGCGAAAAAGTGGGAAACATCCGATATCGAGGTCGGAGATTCAGACAATGACCAGATTGCCGTCAGGTATAACCTTTTTCAATTGATGCAGGCTTGTCCGAAGGATGATTCGCGTTTAAGCATCGGAGCAAGAGGATTGACCGGAGAAATGTACGAAGGATGTGTTTTTTGGGATACAGAAATTTTTAAATTGCCATTTTTTATATTCACAAACCCAGGCGATGCAAGAAATCTGTTGGAATTTCGTTACAACTGTCTGCCAAATTCAAAAATTCATGCAAAAGATAATTGGTTCAAAGGTGCAATGTACGCCTGGCAGGCATCTGAGACAGGAATTGAACAGACACCCAGAAATGTAGGGGCTTTCTATGCCATACACATCGTTTGCGACATCGCTTATGCAATTATGCAATATATGCGCGCAACAGGTGACAGTTCATTTATTATTGATTATGGTGCGGAAATATTGATAGAAACAGCACGCTTCTGGGAAAGCAGGGTACATTTTGATCAAACACGCGGAAACTATAATATTCTGGCGGTCAGAGGACCTAACGAATACGATGTAATTGTCCATAATAATGTATATACAAACATGATGGTTCAAGAAAATCTGTCAGGAGCGATAAATGCTATAGACTTATTGAAATCAAAGTATCCAGATAAATGGATTGAACTTTCGAACAAATTGGAATTCACTGAATCCGAAATTCAAAAATGGTCGGAAATCATCGAGAAGATTGTTATTTGTTATGATGAGAAATCCGATTTGTATGAAGAGGACGATATGTACATTCACAGAGTCCCTCTTGATTTGAAAAAGGCAAAACCCACCCAGAAAAGAATTATCGACAGTACGCTTCCTTATGAAGCTCTGCCTTTATATCAGGTTACAAAGCAAGCTGATGTGCTTTGTCTTATGAACAATCTATCGTGGCGCTTTACCATGAATCAAAAAAGGATAGCCTTTGATTATTACGAGCCCAAAACAGCCCATGACAGTTCTCTAAGTTACAGTTCTCATTGCATTTTGGCTGCCAGGGTTGGATTAGATGATACTGCATATGAATATTTCAAAAAATGTGCCTATCTTGATATTAATGATATTCAGCTAAATACAATAAGCGGTTTGCATTTCGCTAATTTTGGCGGAACCTGGCAAAGTATTGTGTATGGTTTTGGAGGTATCAGCATCAGTGATGAATACCTTGTCATAGAGCCTCGAAAACCGGCACAGTGGTCTTCACTGTCTTTCAAAATCTGTTATAAAAATTCTGTTTTGAAAATAACACTTGATAATGAGTCTACAAAAATATCCCTTCAGAAATATGGTGGGACGCCTGTTGCTATAAAGTCAAATTCTGGATTGTCAACACTGTCAAGTCTGGCTGATGAGATTGTGCTTTTACATTAGTTATCTTTTTCATGTCCGATAATAAGGTCTTTATATGCCTTCACCATCAACCTTTTCTTTTTGGCAATCCGTAGAATTTCTGTGGTCGCGCAGTATTTATCGACCAGCAAGACAATCAGCGATTCCTTGTACTTGGGAACCTTTGATGTCAACGGCCACATATGCTTATGGATTATGTCCTTTTCCATGTCAGTCAATTCAAAATGTTCGTTGGCGTTGCGAAGTGCGATCTTGGAGTGATGAAAACCATGAAGCCCTTCATAAGGTTTTATCTTGTGCCAGTCATAGAGAAAAAAGTCATGCAGCATTGCTCCTCTTGCCGCAGAACAATAGTCAAAGCGCAGTTTTTTGCACAACCTGTAGCTCATATACGACACATATATGCAATGGTCTAGGCAAGTGATGTCGCTATGCTGAATAAATGCGTCCATCGACAGGATTTTCTCGTTTTCAATCAAAAGTGAAACGCAGTCTCTGTATTCTGCATCCTCAACAATAGCATTTTCATTATTCAGTTTAGAGTTGACCTTTTTGAACACTTGGCAGACTCCTGTTATCTATAATTAGTAAAGGAAAATTTCGTTAGGCAATGAAGTCAAAGTCAAAACTAAAGTTTTGACTCTTGAAAATCTGCTTAGGCAGATTTCCTATGATAAAATTCAGTGTAGAAAAATTGATCTTATCAATTTTTCCAAGAGCTTTAGAATTTATTTTATAGCTTTGTGATCGATATTTGAAACTGACGCGGACGCAGCATAATATTTATTCTGTATTTGCAATTAGCAAGGAAAAACTTCGCAAGACCAGGAGAAAGCGTTAAAGTGAGCTTTAACGCTCTATGGAAAATTTGCTTAGGCAAATTTCCTGAGTCATTTTTATTTGTCACGGAGAATCTGATTCCATCAGATTCTCCAAGAGTGATAAAACTATTGTTTTATCACTCTGCATATAGGGTGATATGTAAGTGAAGTTGAATTTTAGCTCCAACGCCGTATTACTTTTATTACATTAACTTGAAATTAGCGAGGAAAAATTTCGTTAGGCAAGGAGGCTAAAGTTTCAAATGAGTGCGCATATATATGATATGTAAACGAATTTGAAACTGACGCCGACGCAGCATACCGGAATTTTAACTGCTAATTTCTCATGCTGTGAATTGGCGAAGGTATCCTTCCTCCGCGTGATATAAAATCATCCGACGAATACGGGTTCACCTTCATTATCGGCGCTGTTCCCAAAAGCCCGCCAAACTCGACCATATCCCCTACCGTTTTGCCCGGAACCGGTATGATTCTTACAGCCGTTGTCTTGTTGTTGAAAACTCCAATTGCCATTTCGTCGGCTATAATCGCCGATATTGTAGAAGCCTTTGTATCTCCGGGAATCGCCACCATGTCAATACCTACAGAACATACACAGGTCATGGCTTCAAGCTTTTCAAGTGAAAGTGCTCCACAGTTAACAGCAGCTATCATTCCCTCGTCTTCGCTTACCGGAATAAATGCCCCTGAAAGTCCTCCGACAAATGAAGATGCCATTGTGCCACCCTTTTTAACTGCATCATTTAACATTGCCAAGGCAGCGGTCGTTCCCCATGCTCCGCATGCCTCAAGTCCAAATTCTTCAAGTATACGGGCAATTGAGTCTCCCACCACAGGAGTTGGTGCAAGCGAAAGATCCAGAATTCCAAATGGAAATCCGAGACGTTTCGATGCCTCCTGGGCTACCAGTTGTCCGGCTCTTGTTATTTTAAATGCTGATTTTTTGATGACCTCGGCAACCTCGTCCAGCCTTTGTCCTTTTGCTGACTTCATCGCATGCAAAATTACCCCAGGCCCGCTGACTCCTATATTGATGGCACATTCAGGTTCGCCGACTCCGGTAAAAGCCCCCGCCATAAATGGATTGTCCTCAGCAGCATTGGCAAAAACCACCAGTTTGCAACAGCCCAATCCATAATTATCAGCCGTTAGTAAAGCTGTCTGCTTGATTATTTCGCCGATTTCCCTTACCGCATCCATATTGATGCCAGCTCTGGTGGTAGCAAGATTTACCGATGAACACACCTTGTCGGTGACTGAAAGTGCTTCGGGAATAGAGGCAATCAATTTTTTGTCGCTTGCTGTATATCCTTTTTGGACCAATGCTGAAAAGCCACCGATGAAATTAACTCCAACCTCGTTTGCAGCACGGTCAAGCGCTTTGGCAAAACATGTATAATCCGAAACTTCACTGGCCGCTGCCACCAAGGATATCGGGGTGACTGAAATACGTTTGTTAATTATAGGTATGCCGTACTGGTTGCTTATATCCTCGCCTGTTTTAACTAAATTCTCGGCGTATTTCGTAATCTTGTCGTAGATCTTGTCACAGCTTTTCTTAGCGGAAGGATCTGCACAATCTCCAAGCGATATGGCCATTGTTATAGTCCTTACATCCAGGTGCTGCTCCTGAAACATACTGAGTGTCTCAAGAATCTCTCTCTCATTTAACATCATAATATTTGTACTTCCCTTTTTAGTTTCTTTAAATTATATGCTGATAAAATAAATAGTCAGTTTGATACATATGTTGCTGTGTATTTTATGTTGCATATCCTGTTGTTTGTTTTTTGTTTTTAATAACGTCAAATCCTGTGCATCGTATTGAAAACATCAGAATGCTGCATTGTTATTGACAATTCAAGCTCATTTCCAAGCTCTGAAAGCCTCTTGTTGACATCGACAAATTCATGGAATCCCTCGGGAAGCCCTACAAGCATTATCATTGTAAAAACATCCTGCAAAATCGTTTGCGAAATGTCCATTATATTTATGTTTGCATTTGCCAGCAGGTTGCTAACTGCCGCGATGATTCCTACCCTGTCCTTGCCGATTACGGTAATAACGGCAGTCTGTGCGTGCTCACCGTCTTTTAAATTGGCTTTTACTTTTTTCATTTTTTCGCCCGTTCCTCTCTCTTTGTAAATAAGATATTTCTGATTATTTTCTAAATTGTTTTCGCTTTTGATATTATATTATTATTAGCCAACAGTAGCAACAAGATATATTCAAATTCAAGACTCATTTCTGGTTTATTTTTCTTAATAGTTCAATTCTTTGATAATTTTATATTTTTGTTATATATCATATTGATTCATTCTTTGGATTAGATATACTTGAAATTATTTATTGATTGTAGAAATCGCAGTTAGTCAGCGGGAAATATTATTATAATATTTTATATTATTTTATTGCATTTTATAATATTAACGTGTAAAATGAATTCAAAGGGAGAGATTTCTAAAATGAGTAAAATTTGTTATATATGCAATACAGAAATGGAGCTCAAATCTACTACAGTCAATACTGGTTGGGGAAGATATAATTTAACGATTGAAGGCGTTAGCTCATATGTTTGTCCCAATTGCAAAGAGGTTGTTCTTGAGGGACATGATGCAGTTATGCTTCAAAAGCTTAGTAAAAGTATTTCCGAGATCGAAACTGATTCAAAGCCAGATATTCTGAATTTAACCGAGGTTGCAGATTTGCTGAGGGTTTCAAATCAGACTATCTATAATATGATTAGAGATTCTCGCTTAAAGGCAAGTAAATTAGGCAGGGAGTGGCGTTTTTCCCGTAAAGATATAGAGAATATGATTGCACCCTATGATGCTTATACTAATAATAACACTAATAATATTAGCATATCCAGTGATTCCAATGCTTCTACTATATCAAGTACCCATGAGCATAAAAAGTTAAGAAAATAGTAGCGCAACCTAATTTTTTCATAAGCGAGACAGAATATAAAACCCGCATTTTCGACTTATATATGGCGTTTTGGAGCGAAAATCGCCTGATTTTGCATTATATAGAGCCAATATTGGAGTTTTATATTGTAATTCAGATTACAAAGTGTAGTTGTATTTATCCTTAGTTAATAGTAGTCATTATCATCTGTTATATATCGGATATAGAAAATTTTTTTTACAATACGGCATATATAACTTGACTAATGAGCTTATGTATCCTATAATCATCTCATGGAGGTGCGCACTATGTTATGTCAATTTACATTTAAAAATTATAAATCCTATAAGAACGAGGTAGTTTTTGATTTGCAGGCAACCGCTATTCCGGAGTTTGAGAATGAATTGCTTAAAAGCGAAAAGGCTGACCCACTTCTGCCTGTCTCGGTTATATATGGGCCAAATGGTGGTGGTAAGTCAAATTTGTTGAGTGCTCTATCGTGTCTGATATACACCGTAGTCAAGCCCATTAATGAACTTAAGAAGGGTAAGATTGAATTAACTTTTTCCCAGGCAGTAGATTGCATTCCTTTTACATTTGACGATAATTCAAAAAACGAACCAACTGAATTCGAAATTTTTTTCCGAACAGGCGGAAACGAATATCGTTACAATCTTATTCTGCAAAATGATGTGATAATTGAAGAATATCTATATAGGAAGACTCTCGGTGGTAAAAAGTCAGCGGTTATTTTTGAGCGATATGAGTCTAAAATCAGTCTAGGAGCAAGCATAGACAAGCCAACTGTAAATACTGATGTGAATCCCAAGATGCCATATCTTTCTTTTCTTGCCATTAATTATAACTTCGACACAATAATCGAAGTCCAGAAATGGTTTGAATCCTGCATATTAAGGAGTGAAGCAAATCCAGTTACCGAAAGTGATTTATCAGTTATTCAAATTTCAGAGATAAAATCAAGGGTAATTGAACTTTTAAATGATATGGATATTGACATAACAGATTATCGTTTTGATAAATCATCAAATCAATTCTATTTTGAAAGAAATATCAACGATAAGAAATACGAGTTGGATTTTGCATATGAATCAGAAGGAACCAAGAAACTTGTAGGTATTCTTCCTATTCTACTTATCGCTCTACAAGAAGGACGACTGGCAATAATTGACGAGCTTGATTCAAAACTTCATCCTAAACTTTTGAGATATATCATAATGCTTTTTAAAAATACAGAAATTAACAAGAATTGTGCTCAACTCATATTCACCTCTCATGACATGTCAACTATGAAAAACGATGTATTCAGAAGGGACGAGATTTGGTTTGCAGCAAAGGATAAGGAAGAATCCAGTGAGCTTTACTCATTATATGAAATTCGTCGAGAAGACAACAAGAGAATCAATAACACTGCCGCATATGACAAGCAATATTTAGAAGGCAGGTATGGTGCTGATCCGTATTTAGT
>CAZZCN010000015.1:0-43814 GCA_964652975.1 uncultured Oscillospiraceae bacterium
AGTCAAACGTCTTTTTTTATCTGCTGCTTTCATTTTCAACTGCTTGCAATTTGTAGGCAGTTGAGAACCTTTTTGTATAATCCGCTTTTTCATAACTGCCATCTGATAAAAAATGCGCCGGCAAATAATTATAAACTGCCAGCGCATTTTTTGCGATCTTATACCTATTGTTCAGAACGAACATTGAATTTGTTTTCAAGGTTCGTTCTTATAGTAAACTTGTTTGTTTAATATGATTTCAGATGACAAGGCAATTTGCCAAAATCGGTTTGATACATAACTGAATGCTATGCAATCTGAAGCTCTTCTCTGTCGTCATAAAACTCGTCGACAGCATCGAAAAATGCATCAATATTCTCCCATTTGGAGAGCGGAGGAACGTCGCAACCGGTTGAGATGACGTAATTCGGATAATCGCTGCACTCTTCAAGGAGTCCAAGAGTTGCTTCGCGTATGGATTCAGGGGTTCCGTTGCGCATCTGGCCGGCTGGGTCGATATTGCCAAGAACCATTACATCCTGAGGTATGTGCTTTAACATCTCACTCATGCGTATAGCATTTCCGAAATGATATCCACATGCACCTATCTCAAGAATATGGTCGATCATCTGAATAGTACCACCACCGCAGTTGTGGTAAATAACAATGAAATTTTCATCTTGAACCGCATCTACAATTCTTTTGACGTATTCGCAGGAGAAATCCCTTGCCAGAGAAGGTGAAAGCAATCCTGCCAGAGGCTCTGCTATAACAACACCATTAGCACCGACATTTTTGTATGCTTTGCAATATTGAATTGAAAACTCAGTTACCTTATCAAGTAAAAGCTTTACCATTTCAGGCTCATCATAGCAGTAAATCATAGCCTGGCTGACATCCATAAGGCGTCCGGCTAAAGAAAAAGGTCCGATAACACCGGCTAAAACCGGTCTGTCTTCAATCAAATCTACTGCTTTGCGTATAGCATCAATATAAAGTCCTGTGCGGCCTGAGCCTACTTCTGGAACTTTAAGATTTTCTACTTCTTCCTGCGTTGCCACAATTCCACCGATAACGGTAGGCACCTCTACATCTGAAAACCTTATGTTGGATCCAAAGCACTCCGCCTCGACAGACAGGTCCATCATGCTTAGTGCGGCTCCAGTATCTACACGGTCTGCTATCATTTTCATTCCTCTGGCTTGCTTCTCGCTGTCAGAAATCAGGTCAATGACACTTATATCAAGCAGCTGGATAGATGGAAAAGATAAAACAGGCATCGCCTTTTTGCGTGGGTTGCTTATAACTTCCTTGCTCCATTCGAGCATATTTCTTTTCATTGTTCGTCCCTCCAAATAATTTATATTGTTTAAGTAAAAATCGATAAAATGAAATAGCACGTTTTTCTAATTATTTAATCATTTTGTGCACAAATGAAAAATAATTATTTGTACATGTTAACTAATATCATTTTATAACTCGCTTAAGGGAAAATATAGAACAATTATAAGAAAATTTGTATTTTGTTACCTTTTTACAGATAAAATAGCATTATATTGCTTGTGCTTATTTGACACACAAGGATATTAACCGTCCAGATTCAAGTTTGAAATGCTAGAATCAATGTAATCTCCCTGTTTTTTCATATCATATTCAAATAGTAAAGGCTATCGTACAATTCATTTTTTATATCGACTTGCAGGCTTTTTTGATTATATAAATCATAACTCTACTCCTATTAATCTTTTTCAAGATTGAATCCTATCAATATAATGGATGAATCCGTTTTTTGGAGAGATTCGAGCTCTTTCGTAAAGCCTGTTTTTGAAAACATGATGTAATACACTTTTCTATTGTAGCTGATTATACTTCCTCTGCGCTTTAAAGTTTCCAATTCGCTCAAACCCATGTTCTCATTGCGCCATTTGCATTCTCCTATCAAAATTTCGTCCTTTGAAAATGCTACCAGATCAATCTCTTCCTGTTGTCTCGTTATGGGATTGTTTCCCCACCAGCTGCCTAAGGTTTCAAATACAAAAGGAAGTTCAAGCTTCCTGTTTTTTTCAGCCAAAAGTTCTTTTGCCATTATTTCAAAACTGTAACCCATATACTGGTCCAATAGGATTTTTACTTTTTTATCCCAAATATAGTCTGCCATCCCTGATTCTATTAATGAATTATTCTCAGGTATAAAGCGATACCAGAAGCGAAACATCAAATCATTCAAGCGATAAAGATGTCCCTTTTGAGCATTATTCCCTATCGGTAGTTCCATCGATATGATATGCAAATTTTCCAGGGTACGCAAATATTTAACACATTGCGCATTAACTATCCCTGTTTTTGTTGCAATTTCATTAAGTTTGCTTGATCCATCTGCAATCGCACCTAATATGCTATTGTAAAGCATTGGTTCGCGCAATTCCTGCCTTAAAAGTCCCATTGTTTCTTCATATAGAAATCCATGCGGAGACAAAAACAACTCTTTTATGGCTTCCTCAATTGTAGCAAATGCAGAAAATAACTCAAGATACAAGGGAATTCCGCCCACAATTCCATATGCTTTCAGCTTATCGGTTTCAGTGAAATCAGGGAAAAACTGAGAACTCTCTAAATAATTCAAGGGCTTGACTTTAATTTGCATCGTTCTTCTTCCATATAAAGGACTGTCATACCCGAGCACTTCTTTTTCCATAAAACTCACCGAAGAGCCGCATAGAATCATCTTTATTTTTGAGTTTTTAAGATAATGGTCGATTCTATTTTGAATAACAGATGATATCGATGGGTCCGATGAAGCAAGATAAGGGTATTCGTCAATTGTTAATATGAATTTTGCATCTCCGACATTTTGCTGAATATAATCCAGTATCTTGTCCCATGAATCAAACGTCGTCAAATACGTTTTGGCTGCTGGAAATATTTCCAAAACTGCTTGGCTCATTCTCTTCAATGCATCATTTTTACTTTCTTGATTGGCAACGAAAAATATTCCGTTCCTTTGGTTAATAAATTTTTTAATAAGCGCCGTCTTTCCAACACGTCGTCTCCCATAAATTATGGCTAGTTCAAATTTGTTCGTTTCATACGCTTTTTCTAATGAATCCAGTTCGTTTTTTCTTCCTATAAACATCGATATTCACCTTTCAATCCTAAACAGATAAACTATCATAAAATATACCCGTAACTTATTAACTCGTAACTTATTAACTCGTAAGTTATTAACTCGTAAGTTAATTATAATCACTATTATTTTACTTGTCAATATGATTCAATGAACATTTGATATTTTGTTTTTAGGTCATTATATCTGTTGTATGGAACAAGATTTTTTTCTACCTTTTTGTGTCCACTTTTAGAATAGCATCAGTGTTCCCGAAGAGGTTTCTTTCGAAAATTACGTGCACTAGCGTAAGAGGATGTTGGAATTGTCGTTGTAATAATTTCTATGCAAAAGATATTGTTTGAGTTTTCAAGCAATATCCTTTTTCTAAACATTTAAGTTCAAACGAACCTGATGAAGTGTTTCCAAAAAAGCGGTAGCAATATCCCCGTTTTTTTCAATTGGTATATCATAGGTGATACATATTTCATTATTCATTAAATTCCTTACTGTTTCCGTGACTCTATCGACTGAGTATTGCGGAATTTCACCCTGTCCCCAGTTTGTTCCAAGATAGGTCAGGATATGACTTTGTTTGTTGTTGGTCCATCTTCCGTTCCCAAAACGATACATATCATCATTTTGCTCACCTGCTAAATAATCATCAAACTCAGTAACCCTATGATTGGTTACACCGGTATTGTATGCAACTATGCTGTCAGGATTTCCCGACTTAAGGTATTCTGTTAACAGGCGCGTATCATGAATGCTTTCGTCGTAAAACCCATCAAGCCACCATCCAGCAATTTTTGAGCCATAGTGTTTGGACCACCACCCAAGTGTTTTATACCATTCTTCAGCAATAATACTATCGTTTGGAACAGGCGTTCCGTATAATCCCGAATTATACTGCCATTCATACATTGAAAGGACTTTCTTGTCTGAAGCCGCAGGATGAACAGGGGCATATAAAAGGACTTTTATATCTGATTGACGAGCTGTTAATTCATCAATTATTTCCATAGGCAAATCCCTGTTTGTTGTTCTTTTTTGTGTATCAATTTCCGTATTACTGTCTGGTTCAAAGATATATCCTGTCTTTTTATCAAAAAAACTATTTGGAGCACAATAAAATCCCGAATTCTGTCCAATCGTAAATATCATATATTTTGCACCAGTATATAGAATTTTATCGACAAAACTATAAACATTAAAGGATTCCACCTCATACTTCCACTGCAAAGGGTTGTATTCCGCTCCTAAACCCGCTTCCCCTGCTAAATAATGAAACATTATTCCGTAACCAGCCGTGCTCATCCAGTCGGTATTAGAATTTAAACTACTCATTCTTTATACTCCTATAATAGTTTTGTAGCTCAGAATATCTCTCAAAACTGAGCTTTTTTGATTTCCATATTTAATATTCATTAACAACTTTCATAGCAATTTTTTCCCATTCAAAAAGGCGTTTTGGATCATAGCGAACGGTCGAAATATCCTTCAAAATTAGCTCTGTGCTACTGTTTTTTCCTGCTATATCCAAAAAGTCGGTTAAATCTTTCTCTGCTGTATATGCGTCAAAGCTATCAGTCGCCAAAACGGCAGGGTTTGGTTTTCTACTCATTACAAAATCATTACTGATGCCATTTACAATCGTTTTAGTATCGCACCAAGGGCTTACAGATATTTTTCGCAAATTTTTTATTTTTCTTATAATGTGTAGTTTTTTGTCAAGCGGTTCACAGCAGCCGTAATAGGTTAGTCCAAAACGATTAAGCCATTTTAAGTCGTGTTCTATTGCAAATTCATAGTGCATAGAGGGGGATACGGTTGTAAAAATCTGTGCATTAGCGCAACCCCACATATCCTTTGCCAAAATGTTTTTTGAGTTGTAGTCATTGCTTGGCAATTCCTTTGTATAGCCATAGCCCCCGCTTCCTATTCTTGTGTTGTTACAGTCAAGTGATAAGAGATTTTTTTCTTCAAACTGATCTAATTCGCACATCCAGGCACTAACCATTTTTTCATAAATATCGTGAACCATTTGGGGACGATCAACTAAATCCATTATTGCTTCCTCAACACCCCACCACCTAATTAGAAAATCCCAAGGGGTATACCAAATGTGCGTTTGCCCGACCTTTTTAACATCAATAATATCACTAAATAACTCCTTCATTGCTCCAAATGAATATTCTGTTTGCTTTTCAAAGTGTGTGATTGTGGGCATTTTAATTTTTTCAATGTCGGATGGTTCACTGATTTGTATTTTAAAATGGCGTGAATATATATCGTTCGTGTCATCGGTTTTTACAATGTCAACATCCTCAACTAAGCCAAAATCACTGCCATATATAACTAATGGACATTCTATATACTCATTTACCACCATATCTGCCGGAAAATAATTCCACTGAAATATGGTTTTCCTTAATCTGTCTTCTAAATCCCTTGCCCATTCATTTTGACATTTTAAGTTAAGCTCACCGTTTATGTTCATTTCATTCCAAGGCACTTCATTTATCCATACCATAGGGCGAACAGCTTCTAAATCATTTAGCTTTTGCCAAAGAATTGCTTTTTCTTTATGAATAGTAAGTGCTGATATTTTAGCAATTTGCTCTCCTAAGCCCTTTAAGATTTCTTTATCTTTTTGGTTTAATATTATTTCCTTTTCCACGGGTATTGTGGGCTTGTGGCTCGGGTCGTGTAGCATATACTTATTCTCCCTTCATTAATGCTCTAACATTTTTTGGCGGAACATCAACCAAAATTGCCTCGTGAGATGGTGATATTATAAGTCCCGTGGGAAAAAGCTGTTCTAATTCTTTAACCTTTTCGGCAACATCATTTTTAGTGCCGTGAACCAACAAATGCTGTGCGTCCACTCCGCCACAAAAAGAAACTCTTTGTCCAAATTCCTCCTTTAAGCTATATGGCTCCATTCCCTTTGCTAACGCTTGTATTGGATGAATAACATCGGCTCCGCATTCAATAAGGTCATTTATTATTGGTCTTATCGCCCCACAAGAATGATGAATCACCTTTAAGCCATGGCTGTGTGCTTGGTCAATGAGTGCCTTTGTTCCTTTGAAAACAAATTTGCGCAAGTCTATAGGGTCACAAATTAAGCTCTCCTGAGTTCCAAAATCATTGCCTATTAGCACTAAGTCAAGCTTATCCTTGGTGGCTTCATAAAATATTTTATTTGCCTCTAAGTAAAACTCTGTAATTCGGTCTATGACCGCTTCAAAAAGCTCCGGGTCGGTTTTCATTCTTATTAGGGCTTCTTCCATACCAAATGCAGCACAGGCGTCCTGAAAATGAGCACACCAAATAACGCCCATCTTTGCATAGCCTTCCGGAACCTCATCAACGAGTTTTTTACACTCTTTAGAATCTATATATTTTGAAGGGTCTGGCCAATTAAAATCATTGATGTTGTCGTGCGAGGCAAAAAACCCCTCTCCTGTTAATGTATACTCATCACTCTGCTTCCAATTAAATGCCATATAGATGGCGTTTGATGTGGGGCTGTGGTACGGCATTTCTAAATCCCAAATATCGTCATCAACTGATAGCTTTAAATCCCTGATATTGCTCACATTAAACTCTTTAAAAAGCTGTGGCAACGCTTCTTTCGTTGGAATTCCAAGCCATTTTGCAGGTCTGTCAACCTTTTGTCTTTCTATGGTTGCTAATACACGTTCTTTTTTTATCATACTGATTCCTCCTGCTAAAATTAATTACCTAAATGCACAGTGAATTCATTATATCGAAAAGTTTTGGCAGACATATTAGGATTGGATATAAGCTGATCCGTTTCCCTATAATCGCAATTGCTACATGTTGGTCTGATGAAATAAATTTTATTCTTCTCGGTAGAAAATTCAAGTATTTCGGTGTTCAACCGATAAATTTCCAGATTGTTTTTACAATCAACAACAGATACATCCAATCCATAGTTCCAAGGGTTATAAATTTTGATTTTATTGCCATACAAACTCTGAATTCCAATGTATAATACATCAAATCTGGCATTATCGTAAGTATATTCTGACGATACGATAAAACCACCCGTTGCATACAATGAAAATTTCGCATTAAATTCAAAAATGTTGTTTAATACTGCAGGAAACACTCGAATAACACCATCGTATGATTGTAAAAGAGCTTCATTAACCGCGTTGATTGTATTTCCCATTGATTCAAAACCACAGTTGCCATCCCATCCCAATCCTGAACGAAAAACCTGAAACATGCCAATTGTTGAAGCTGTATTGTAATAACATTCATTTCCCAATCCAAGTCGTGCCGCCCATATATTGGAATTATCCCAGCTGATGCATCTTTGAAGCTGGTATCTACCGTAACGGTATTCATAATTATGAATTAAGTTATGGTAGAAAGGTTTATCAATTCCGCTTTGGTTAAACGGATATAGCATTTCCAAACACGGATCATCAAGGTTGTTTTTTGGTAGGGCATAGAAGCTTTTCGTGTCGCAGGGCATCATTCTTTTAGGTGTTCCGGCAATTTCAAAACTGGTAAGATTTTCGACAACATCTGATAAATTATTGATAAACTCTTGCTGCACCCCATATTGGTTACCTTCTACAATAAGAATTGGAAACAGTGCTTTAATTGCTGCAATGTCTGTAACAGGATTTTTTACATTCCAAAAGATTTCACGGGAGTTGCTGAATGGAATAAAAAACTTTCCGTTTTCATCTTTTGAAAGGACCGAAGACAGATAATGCCTGGCTACTTCGCAACCCAAAATTACAAACTGTTCCAGCACTTCTACATCTCCGGTAAAAAGATAATATTGATACATTGTCAGTGCCGCTTCAACGCCGGCAGTGTGAATATTATTAACGTATGGTGAATCTGTGTTGCTTAGATGATTCCCGTCATGCCCGAAAGTTTCTGGAATTAAAATTCCGTCGTCACCATGGTATAGTTTACGTGTTATTTCCCTGCAGGTATCAAGATTATTGATATAATGTGCAAAATAAGGCTTTATCAGTTCAAAACCACCTGTTGCAAGCAATCCATTATAAAGCATTCGCTGGTTATACTGCCAATATGCCGCTGACCATTTTGTCACATCTCCGTGACTTCTAAAAACTCCGTTTATAAAATGACAGGGAGTTGTTCCCATCATAGCACAGGCAAGTGTATATTTTGAGAGATAGTAATAATTTTCGATATAATCATCGTTAAGACTTGAGTACACAACTATGCTTTTATTCCAGAAATCTGCCCAGAATTTTTTGCACAAGTCTTCATAGTCATTAATATCTAATTTTGACAATTTATTAGCTATATAAAGAGACTTGTCATATGAAGATTTGAACTTTAGTAAATCTGTGTTTTTTCGTGCAGGATTAATTATCCATATTGTATATTCAGGTTTACAGGGGTTTATTTTAAGTTTATATTCGCCATTGTTCTCAATTTCATAATCCGCTCCTGTTACAAATATGGAAAATGTGTAGCCATAATTGAGCGCTTCATTTTCACCTCTTATGAGAGACAGAATTTTAAATGGATTATTATCAATATTTATCTTGTATGTTTTCCAGGCTTCTTCATTATTAACATTATACATCATATATTCGTTGTGATTGCTTTTTACGTCCCACATGCATAGTTGTAATTCTGATTGACGCATCTTCTTATCGGTTACTTTGATAGCCATAAATTCATCAGCACAGCCACCAATGATTTCATATGTCAAGTCTTCACCAAAACAAAAGGTCAATGTTCCTTCGCCGATTGAAAAACGTCCACTGAATTTTTCTATGTCAAATAGAGGTGCTATTTGTATTTGAGCAGAAGAGTATTGTGTCTGCGGAGAACCATCAACATTTGTAAATTGCATTTTCATGCCATTATCAAACCAAGTACAGACACCCATTTTCCCTGTTCCGCAAACAAGAGCATTATCAGCGTCTATATCAACTGACGTGAAAACAAGATCATGCTTTTTTAGATATTGCGGCATGTCTGTCTTTAATCTTCCGTTTATGCTGTCAAAATGTATTTTACCCAATATGAATTCCTCCATGTATAAAACTATTAAATATTTTATCTAATATAGCAATTAATCTCACGCATTAGCCTTGTTAAAAATCACTCCTCTCCTTATACGCAAACACCAATGTCACTTTCACGCTCTTTAGGCGATACTACTAATTTTTCAATTTTCTTGTTTCTATATATGCATTCTACGGTTGTATCTCCTGGTGCAAATAATTTAAAACTTACATTCCATTCCTTCGGGAACGCCGGCAATATATATATTTTATTATCATCTGTCTGAAAAGTCATTAATTGTAGTGTGTTTAAAATATTTGCTCCGTGGTCAGTGTCAGGTACGGCATCATATATCGGGCCCCACATTGCAGGGAAGGAATGCCCGGGATTTTTAAGTGAGCAATTATTTACCAGAACTTCGCGGGCATCATCTGCCAATCTTAATATGGCAGCAGCCATACCAATGTATTGCCATCCGGAATAACTTGGTCTACCAACTGTTTCTCCTATTACAAAGGATCTGAAGGCACCTGACTTCTCTATCGAATTTCTATAAGTATTGACAGCCAGCTCATAATTGGGTTTTGTGTAGGTGAAATGTTTAAACGGGAAAATAGTATAAAGTTCGGTTGGTTCAATATTGTGTCTTATTTTATCATAATCCTCGGCAGGCGAGACGACTTGAATGCCATTTTCATATGTTAATGTTATCTCTGGTAATATGTTGCTGAAATTAATGAAATATTCAAAATCCGTAATTAAACTCTTTGGCAACTTAAAAATTTCCTCAAGACACGATTTTAGTCCCACTACAACAGTTACAGGATTTTTTGTATCCCAGAAAGTTTCAACGCATTGTAAAGGCTCTATTAAAATTTTCCCGTTTTCACGGTCTGTAAATCTAGTCTCGACATACAAAAAAAGGTCCTTGGCATAAGGTAAGATTTCATTAAGCAAAAATTCCTGGTCGTTTGAATATTTATAATAATCAAACATAAGTATTATCAATTCAAGGCCTGGCGAGATATCTACAGCCCCCCCACTTCGGTTTTCGGAATAACCTACTGCTTTCCCTGTTCGGTCAATTCCATAGATACTCGCTGATTGCAGACCGAACGACAGAGTCATTTCAGTATTATGCTGCCCTTCTGCTCCGTAATATATTTTTGCTCTTTGCCTGTTTATGTCCCAAAATCTTCTGTAATACCGGAACAGCTTGACAAGTGTATGAGATTCACCTCTTGCAGCCATGGATAGATATGGATGTCTGACATTTTGCCATAAATGTTCAATACACCATGAACGTTCATCGGGATTAATGTTCATGTCAGGTTCTGTTGATGGAACCGATGTAAATCCTTTTCCAAAATTATTTATTGAAAAATGCTCGTTGCCTCCAGGCATCAAGTTAAAAAGCATGCCATTGTAGTATATTGGAAATTCACCATCGGAACAGCATGCTGTCATCCATTTTGTTAATATATAAGCCTGTGTCACTGAAGATAATCTGCTATCAAGGTGGTATGTTTTCTCGCTTGCCAGATTGATGACTTTTTGTTCTGCCTTGGTTTCAATTGTTTCGTCACCTTCGACAAAAATCCAGCTTTTATTCCAGTAAGCGTTCCACCAGTCTTTTGTTGCTAAAAACGCCTTTTCAGAGTTCGCCAGATTCCTGTGGGCACGACTTAGTTTATTAATAAAATTAAATTCATTGTGTATCTGTTCACTTATTGTTGTAACTCTTACTTCAAATGAATTTGTGTGTCTTTTAATTAATGCACTATCTCCATCAAATATACTTTCTCCTTTGAGTGATAGAATACCACCAAAAATCCTTCCCGTTATTAAATCCGGGATTTTATCGAGATGATCTCCCAAAGATTGGAGTCCGGCAGTAAAGTTAATAATATTTTCTTCATTTTTATGATAAAACAATATTCCATTTAAATTGGGCAGTATCTTATCGGGACCTTCAGCAATAAATCCATTAATTTCTTCTCTTTTACTGTATTTTGTTCTCCAGTTTATATATGAGACTTTGACATCTACCTTTTCTTGTGATGTTCCCAAAACATATATTGCCTGGTCAATTTTACTCACAAACAGTTTAATGCTAACTTGTTTACCAGGTTCGCCGGCAAGAATTTTTATCCATCCCTCTGTCAGATTCAATTCCTGCAAAAAAGGTTTACCTGATGCAAAAGGATTTGGACTTAACCCGATTTTTACTTTGCCAAGTTTTACGGTCCTGTCTAGTTCAGTAATGGCATCCGCTCTTGCAATATAAAATTGTAAATCCCCATCCCTCTCAACCCAGACGCTTAGTCCGATTTCTCCGTTACCTATAGGCATGGCATTGCGGTCACTTGTACCGGGAGAATCATATAAGACATTATATTCGCTTATCTTATCTAGCATGAACACTGGCTCCAATCAATAATAATAATAATAATAATAATAATAATAGTAATAGTAATAGTAATTGTAATAATAATACTTATTTCTTATTTACACTAAATTTGTAAAAGCTTAAAAGTGGCAGACCACTTCCCATATCGTATGGTATGTTGGAATGTGGTGTAAGATTTGTTGCAAAAGAAACATTGCAGGCTTTTCCGCATTCCTTGGAAATTGATATGTAAACTTTATTCCTGGCAACTTCTATGTTTTTTATCTCCAAATCCCCTGTTTCATCACAAACTTTAAACTGCATATCAGCCGGCATCAATTCCAGTGTATTGATACCCTGATAAACATTCTCAAATTCAACGGCAATTCTTTGATTATCGATAAGGTTTGCGGATTTGATATTTGGAGCTTTACCATAAACATTTTTGCCATGTATCTCACTTAAGACCACTCTACCGAGCCTTTCGCCAATGACAATGTTTGAAATTGAACTGTTATGAATTCCATCAGATAACCCCAGGTCGATTGTCGGTACTACGAAAACATTCTGGATTTTCTTAGCAGCCTGCCTTTGGGCCTCCCTTAAAGCGCTCCAGTATTGTCCCAGGCCAACGTTACCGGAGCTAGTGATTGTTTTGTTCAACTGGACCGTAAAAATCGGTAATTTCTCATCGTTTAAGTCTTTTCTAATTCTTTTTACCATGTTTGAAAATCTTTCAAGATAAGATTCTGAAAGCTCTTTTGTACAGTCGCTGCATCCCTGATACCATAAAATCCCGGCAATTTTCATATTTTGATTAGTACACCGATTTACAACATGAATCATGTTGTTATAGAGTTCTGCACTTTCACTTGGATTCCATGAAGAAAGAGCTGAACCTCCTTTTGCAGTCTGAATTAGACCAATTGGATAATTAATATGCTGCCGAATAGTTTTTGCAAAAGACAAATAGGGGGAATGAGCTGAAATTTTGACTTCTGAATTAATTTCATGTGCCGTGCAGGTGGAATCATTCAATGGATGCGTTGCCATATCCCAGTCTTCTCTGTTTCTAAACAAGTGAATATATGGGTCAGGAGGATCAAAAACCGGAGTTCTGCCATATCCTGACGAATTGCTTTGACCTGCAATAACATATAAATCCCCCACACCGATATGAAATATAGAATCGCCTTGATAACCCCATTCAACGCCACCAAGATAAGGATTGAGTGATGTTTCAATTCTATAAAGTCCACCGGCAGGAACCTCTTTTATTATTGCAGTAAAGCATCCGTTTTCGGCTATATCAGCAGTAAACCATTCAATTACGGACATTTGCGTGTTTTCACAAACTAATCTTACCCAAACCTTATTTTCCTGTTCATCCGCCTGAATAAAAAATCCCTCTAATGTAATATCAGCAAATCCATTCTCCTGTTGAAATATTTGCCAGTCAACTGCACCTTTGGCTATAGTTATTATACGTGCCATTGATAGTTCCTCCCTAATATTGAAACTTTACATATGACCATAACTCATTTTAAGCTTGTGCTCCCGGTTTTTTTCTCAGTCTTATGAATAGAAAGACTGCTGCAGTAATTATCACGGCCAGTGCCGCGATAATTCCAATGATTAATGCAGCTGAATTGTCATTTTGAGGGTCGTCTTTTGAAGAAGACGATGTTTGCATAGAGCTTGCAGTATTTGAATCAATAACTTCCGACGAATCGGTTGACGAGTTCTCCATGGATTCTGATGAAGTGTTTTCAGATGAAATGTCCGAAGATACACTGCTATCAGTCTGACACGAAAAAACTTCGCTGCTATTGTTTATAACAATATTGTTAGTTTTTACTCCATACAGTTCCAGCTCACAAATTGCAGTTCTGGTCTTATCTATTTCTAAGTTGGAATAATTCGGTTTTGTAACATATAACCTCATATAATTCGCTTCAAATTGTGTTACATCTCTTTTGTTACCGTTTGCTCTGTTCCCTTTAACAATATCAACGTCAGTCCAATGTTCTGCATCCAAACTGCTTTGCAGTTTGAAATCAACAGTGTTAAACAAGTCACCTTCCATATTATAACCGGCATGTTTAACAACCCAACGAGATATCAAATAAGTTCCCTGCAAATCAATTGCAACCCAACTTGGAACTTCTTTATATGTATCCCATTTTGACAACAAGCCATCGTTAATTTTGTATACAGGACTATCCGGATCATTTGCCATAACCGGCTTATCTAATGCAACATTTTGTGTAATGGTATTTTTTTCTACCTTTATAGACTTGATCTTTTTATTTGCACCATGCTTTTCGAGATTGGGGTAATCACTTATGAATATCCATTTTGTGCCGGTAAAATTATCCCCACTAAAACAACTGATCGTAGTACCTTCATTCAAATCTATGCTCTTAATACTGGAAACATCAATGCTTTTTTTGCTTAAATCAGATGCTGTATAGTTACCTATATCCAAACTTTTAAAATTGCCTGAATAATTTGTAATATTATAGAACCTTACATTACCGGGGGATGGGAATACACCTGTTTTAAAATTCGGAAGATCTTCGAGATTGTATACATACGGCGAATTCATAAAGATAGCACCATTAATATTACCCTTTTTCCCAATTGCAAATTCATTGGGTAATACGGAATACGAACCACCATAAATTGAAACAAAGGTTGTTGCAGGATAATACATCAAAGTTGAATTTAACTTGTTAAACCAGTCAAACCCGTCTTTTGTTGTTTGAGCAGCGATCGCATCACCACTTCTTACGCTATACTCGGAAAATCCCAAGGGTTTTCCCGTACTAACAACCCAATCATAATCAGGGAAATCTTCCGGGGTATTCGTCCCGTTAGATTGTGCTGAATTATAAATTGTAGGAGCAATAACATCTACATATTCATCTCCAGCATAAAAATCCGGCATATTAGTATCTGTTGCTGATGGGGCATAAACTGACGGAGCATATACCATCAACACATTATCTAAATGTCTTTCATTATAGAAATAATCATACATCTGTCGCCAAACATTGCGAAAAGCCGCATATCCTTCTTCCGAATCACAATAGGAGCCGTACAACCAAGGTCCATTTGTTTCAACAAACGGACGAAACATAACACAATTGATTCCAATATTTTTCAAATATTCTAGCCAATCTGCCTGACCCTTCAAAACAACATCCCGATAAAAATTATACATTTCCATATTTCTGTTCGGATTGGTGTTGTCATATTGAATGGGCATATTCTTTTGATCATCAATTCCATATTTTCGTGCTATTTCCTGCATCTTTCTTAGCCACATTGAATCTGGATGGGATAGAACAATACATCCTTCATTATAATGCTCTAACATCTTACCTGCTGTCAATTTCCATGTTGTGTTTGTTTCGGGTGTAAGGAATGATTGATTATTAATATCCCATTCCAATGCACCCGACCACAATCCGCCCGAAACACCTAAACATTTTTTAACAAGCTCATAGTTATCACCATTTGGGCTATTAGTGTTTATAGCATCATGAAAGCCCGAAACTAATCCCTTTTTTGTTGACAGCAAACCCAGGTAATTTAAAACATTGCGTGCCTCTTGGGTTGTATTGCGGTTCACAGGCTCAAGTGCCTTAACATCAGTCGATATTGTATTTAAATTAAGCGAAACCGCAGTACCCAGTACAAATACAATACTGATGGCTACAGATAATAATTTCTTTGTAATTCTATAATACATAATCAATCTCCTTTTATTTAGTTAGTTTTTGATATCAGACAATACTTTTTATTATGTTAAAATCCTTGTTATTTCATAGGCATTACCAGGATTAGTATCAAAGGAATATGTGATATAATGCGTGTTCTTCTCAAATTTTTCTTCAAACTCTATGATTTTCCCCGAGTCATCGATTACTAATATTTTCTCTTTCCACGGTGCTTGAATAGTTGCTCTTTGACCTTTTTCGCTGTGTATCACAATATATTCTACCTCGCCATTCTTAAGAGAGCTTGAAACTAAAAAAGCTCCCTTTGCCCTTAAATTTACAAATCTTGCATCCTTATCTTTCGGCCATGATGGGAAAAAGCGAAGTATGTCTTCATAGCTTTGTAAAAGAAATGAATTTATATTTTGAACTGTTGACATTAGCTGGACGCCGTGATAAGTTTCCCATGCATCTAAATTATTTCGCATACGCATCCTTAAAACCCTTTCTAACTGGTTGCATATGACTTGTGGATCATACTTACAACTTGCGGCCATAGTATAAAGTTGTGCAAATGCCAAGGTGTCATTCCATCCGTTTACTTTATCAATAGTATTTCTTGCGGTCTGCAATAAAGAAGGATCTGAGCTGATACCCTCTACTTGTGCAGGATACAATAAATGAAGCAATGCAGGTGTATCATAATCAAGAATTCCACCCTCTTTTCTTAAATATGTAATCTGACCATCCTTCATACTTTCCGCTTCCTTAAAGCATAATACACCTTCAAACATAGTTGTCGGATATTCGCTCAAGTGATCAAGAACATCTTGCCAGCGTAACACTTCATTTTTATCAATGTCTAAATCCTTACTGAATTCTATCAGAGATTTAAAAGTATGCCGTATAAAAGCTAAATCTAGGATTGGATTTTTATCCACTTCTCCACCGGTTTCCAATTCACGAGCACTGCTTTCTAAAACAACATATCGGAAACCTCCGTTAGGAAAATGTTCCTTTTGGAGGTAATCCAACCAAAAATCAGCATTTAATTTCAAAAAAGGATATGCTGTTTCTTTTAGAAAATCAGTGTCTTTTGTATATTGGTAATACTCAGCAAATAAAACCGCTAAATAAGATGATACACTAAGTTGATCCTGCCATAGTTTTGAGCGATTCTTAACCAGTGCTTTTTCAACAGGCTTCCACGCCTTTTCTAAATATTCCCATCCTTTTTGATTTTTGCTGTAAATAAAGGGGGATCTTGCAAAGCATACGCCATCGTACCCAGCGGCGGCGGCATAGTCAAGTGCATTTTGTAAATCGGCTGTTATTTGTGCAAAATAAGGTTGAACAAATTCAGGCATATTGCAAGATAAGGCACCATCGAAATTAGTTTGGAAGTTGTAGTTATAGAAATTTGCACTATTCCACCATGGATAATCAGTTGTAGCAAAGCTACCGAAGATGCCCGGTGCAACCTTACCTGCACGGACTGCACAGCCTCTTTGATATTGAGCTCCTGCATAATACCGGTCAAACATATAGTTGTTTGTTCTTACATAAGAACGTTTCCAATAATCTTCCCACCATTTGATATGTTCGTCTTTTTTCGCTTCCAAAACTTTTTCATCAATAGATTTTAATTGTTCACATGCATTTTTGATGTATTCCTCTGTTGACGGAATAGCAACAGCACAACCTCCGTCACCCAAAACTACTGCTGCGATTTTTATATTCTGACCCGGCATTAGTTTTATTCTGTAAGTGGAATATGAAAAATCATCTGTAAAAGATTCAATCTCACAGTCACCTATTATTTTAACAGCAATTACCGCCTTTGAAATCCAATCCAGGTCCTTTGCCTCTTTTGCTGTTCTTCTTGTCGCATAAATGAGCCCGTCATGTATTCCAGACCCGTTGATTAACTGTTCGACGTCTTTTTCCGGTTCCTTATACTCACGTTCTGGCCAGTTCACATAGTTGGCTGCAATTCTTGTCCATGAACGAACTTCTAAAATAAAAGGTTCATACCCTTTGTTGTGAAAATCATTAACAATCAAGTTTTCATTTGCTGAAGTAAATACTTCTGTTTCGTAGATAAAAGCACCCATCCATTGTTTTATATTAATTTTTGCATTTAAAATATCTAGCTTTTGGCTGGTTCTATTAGATCTAGAATTAATCTTTTCTCCGTCAATATTCAAAATTTTAAGTGAAAGACCGCCGATTGTTTTCATGCATTTGCCTGCATACCAAAAAGAACCGGCTACCGAGCTGCCAAAATCGGTTTTGTTAATATAATAATTAATACTATCTTTAGTCGTGCCCAATACGACTCCCAAATCACCATTTCCCATCTTATGTCCATCTGGCCAATGTTTATCTTCTGCATCAACATAAGTTGTATATTCACCCACGATTTGCGATAAATGCTTTTTTTGCTCTTCCCATATCTGTTCTTGACTGCATACATGAAAATTCATTTTCTTTTCCCCCAATTTATTATTTTAAGTTTAATTGAATAAAATGTTCTTTTTGGTCATTAAAAAGTGGAAAGCAATCTCTATCAATCAAAACTTGATCGACGAATAACTGGCTTTGACTGCTTTTAACCCTGTAAAATCCCTCTGGCTTTTGTATTACTATACGAAGTTTTGTTTTGCAAAAATTTATTTCATATTTCTGAACAGTTTCATTTTCTCGTAGCAAAGGCATTAAATAAACATTATCGTTTTTATAATTGATACCCAATGCCGTAATAATGGATAATATCATCCATGTTGAAGTTCCACTGATAGTAGGCCCGATGTTTTCACCCGTTTCTAAGTTGTTATATTGTGTGCATAATCTTGGGTTCCCACAAATCATATAAGGTGCTTTTAATGTATGATACGGTAAAATGATATCAATTATCCAATATGCAGTATTCACAAGACGTTTCGCTAACTCAGTGTCTTCAACGATATTGGCAGCTTTGAACATTGCTGCCGCCGCCATCATATTTGCATGTTTGAAAATTCCAGAATTTTCTCTATCACCTTTAAAATAAAATTCAATGTCAATGTTTTCGTTTATTTTTTTATAGTCGGCTGAAGTACTAAGCCTATATCCGTATGGTGTTTTCAAGTTTTTGTCCATGGTGTTAAGCATGATATTTATTTGTTTTTCACTTGCAACATCAGCTAAAACAGACCAACTGAAAGAGTTTAAAAAATAAGTTCCCTTTGAACCTTCCTCAATATTTAAACCATCGCCCTTAGCGCCTAAATAATTAAGCCATGGTTTATTGTCTCTGTTAAAAAGAACTCTGCAGAAAAAGTCATCTTTCCAAGTCTTTTTTTGCAATCGCTCCTTCACTGTTTCAGATAAGTTTTGAAATGCATTCGCATACTCAGTTTCACCCAATTGTGATGATATTTCATAAGCTACATCTATGGCTACCTTTAATAAAAAGCCATTCATTACACTTTCAGAGTATTCACTCTCGAACGGATCTCCATACTGTCCTTTATTATTAAGCTGTAAGAGATATTTTTCTTCTTTTTTCGTTCCTGAAATATAATCTTCATCAACCTTTAAGCAATCGTTCCAATCAGCTCTGTCAATAAGAGGCAATCCGTTTTTACCAATTGATATTTTTCCTGAATATGTAACAATTGCCATCATTGTATCAATAATTCTACGGCTTCCACCATCCGCCATTGGACATTCCTCATAAAAAAACTGATAATCTCCTGTCAGTTTTGCATATCTGTCAAGTGCTTGTAAAAGCCATAATGAATCATCTGACCATACACCCGGTTCCTTGCCGGTCCAGTAGAAGTTATGATTTGCATATCCCATTTTATGAACATTGCAGATCCATTCGAGTAATAAATGCTTGACTAAATCTACCTTTCCCATGCCAACAAAATAATACATTGAAGCAAAAATATCCTGAATCTCCCGGAATCCAATCTCTCTGTATCCCTTTTGTGTCTGATCAAAGGAACGAGACACAAATGTCTGATATCGTACCTGAAAAGGAAGGTTGTAGTTGAAATAGGTTTCAAATGCTTTATCTTTATGTTCAATTTGTAAATGGGATGCGAATTCCTGATTAGATTTCTTAACTTTATCAAGTGCCTGTTCAACCATACCCGTTACAGAATATTTTTCAATAAGTCTTCCGATCTGATTAAGAGGAGCTTTTTCTTCTTTTTCAATATCCAAGACATTCGATACAAGACCTGTAAAATTACTAATTTCCGCAATGCAGCCAGCTTTGATTTTTAATGGTGATGACAATGCAAAAAAAGGTGGTCCCTTTCTTGTATGACGGTTAGAGAGTTTTGTTGCCCCTTCTGGTTTCTCTAATGTTCCATTTCCAACAAGCTCATTAAAATTGAAACAAAATTGATCTGGATATTCTGCCTTCCCGTTACAAAACGCAATCATAGAATGAAATCTAGATTCACCGGCCGCAAATTTCGGTTTATTGTCAAAGCTTACCGCAATAATCTGATTATTTTTATCTCTTAATATATTCGATTGTGTGATTACATTAGTAAAAAGGATATCCTCTCTAAGTGCCGCCGTTGAACTTATCCCGAACATTCCAGTATAGACAATTTTAATATCTCTGTCTTCTGTCCCGTTGTTTATAATTTGGATATTCTGAACCTCAACTGCAATTGGGAATCCTTCCTCATGCGGCAAAATAAAAATTGTTCTGACAATTTTTATTTTGCATAAGGTTTCATATGTAATTATGGTATGATTTTGAGAATGCACACATTTTGCGGATATCACACTGTTTTGTTTTGGACTTGCTGAATAAAAAAATATTTTTCCATTTTCTATTAAATAAAATTGTCTATTTGCAGGAAACCCGTTTTCTTCCGGACGATAGTCCCATCTGGTTGCCAATACCTGTGTATCGGCATGCGACCGAAAGCTACCCCTTCCTAATCTATCTACCACGCTTTTTGGTGTGCTTTGAAGGCATCTCGAGAAATTTGTTCTATCTCCAATCAAAAGATTGGTAAAATAATGAGGTCCTGGTTGAGGTGAAACCAGATCTGTCTCCAATTCTCCTTTTTCATTCAGCTTACCGCCCCATTGCAAGGAATCAATAATAGCTTCCTGAATAATAATCATATGTTTATTTTCAAATATTATTCTTTCTGCTTTTCCATTTTTTCCTTTAAATACAGTTGTAATATTTTCAGCTTGATTCCATTCAAACAACACAGATTCACCACTGTCAAAAATATTTGACAGCAAAGAATTCATTGATGCATCCAATAGCAAAACATCAATTATAGATGTATAAAAAGGAAGCCCGCTTACGCCTGCCAAAATATTATTTTGATTTCCATATACGTAAACTGCACTTACTTTATCATTTAACTTTATTCCCAACGCCTTCCCTAAATCTACTTCGGCGTTAAACAAATCCATTCTTGCCTTCTCTTCTACCAAAATCATCTTGATTTCTCCCACAATATTATTTTATAATGTCTTTTATTGCTAAATTCTTTTCAATAAATATTCCTCTAAAACAGCCATAAAAAGTACCCTCACTAAATTATTGTGCACTCAATACTAAATTAATCAAACCCTGAACACGTTTCTGATTTCCGGATAATAATTCATTGATATCTCTACCCATAGAAGTCGCCTGGCAAATACCGACAGCAACATCATTGACAGCGTCTGAAGAATCCCGATAGCCAAAATCCATGTAATTTACTGTTTTGTATAGAGGATCAAAACTAGTTGCTAAATCTCTTCTAACTGATGGTAGTTCTGCTGATACAGAATTTTGATAGGAACTTTCAAATATGCTGAATGCAACTGCTGCTTTTGGGTTTTTTGAACCGCGACTTGAGCTAATGCCGTTTATCCAACTTGCTGGGTATTCTTTGTTTTTGTTATCCAATCCCAACGGAACAGGAACAACGCCAAGATTTTTGTAATCATTCCCAAAAACATTATTATTTTTAATATTATCGTTGAATTTCTGTTCATAACAACTTATTTCAGAGACCCATGTGTAAACTTTGCCGGCAAGCAAATTTGTAGGCCATTCCGTGGAACCTTCATTCGAAAAAATCCTACTGGCACCAGTTGACATTTGTTGCATGAGTTTTAATCCGTTAATCAATTCTGTCGACTTTAAATTTTCACTTAAAACTCCATTTATTTCCTTAACAAAATGCCCGCCATTTGCCATTGGTATTGTTAAATAATGAAAGGACGCATCGCCAAAATATATATTTTTTGCAGGATCTGTTACCTCCTTTCCCATTTGATTGAATTTCTCCCATGTCCACTGACCCTTTTTATAAAGTGTCATCGGATCCTCAAGTTCTGCTTCCTGAAATTTTTTCTTGTTATAATAGATAACCATAATATTAACCTGACGATAATAGGATGTTGCAAAAAGTTTGCCGTCCCATGCATAATATTTTGATTTCTCGATATCTATTCCACCGGCATTTATATTTGATGGATTATATAAATCTGCAGTGGTCATATATGGGTTGAGTGGTTCAAGCACATTATTTATAACTACTGTAGGATAAAATGACCCATGATTATAAACGATATCATAAGGTTTGCCGGCGCTTATGGTTGTTGAAAGTTTTGTCATGAATTGTGAGTGTGTTATAGCATCGATAGAGACTTTGCAATTAAATTTGCTTTCAAAATCTTTTACTTCTTGCCGAAATTGCGGGGAATCCATTTGTGTCCATATCAGCATTTTTAGCGTTTTACCGCCAAAATTAAGTCCGTCAACCATCTTCTTTGTTCCTGAGGCAATAGTGAAATTTCTATTAATTGTCTTTTGATTGCTTATAATGCGTGAAAAAGCATTGCTGCTCGATGCTGCAATAGAATTACCTGCGCTTGCTGTCGATATAACTGACCCGGAAGATACTCCTGATGCTTCGCTCGATGTCACAGATAAATCACTTGACAATATTTCTGATTCAGTAGAAACAGATATTGCCATACTGGTTTCGGTCTTTGATATGATGCTTACATCACTGCTTGTATTTTGATCTGGTTTACAGCTTATGGAAGTTATACCAACTGTAATTACTAACAAAATCATTATTATATTCTTTATTTTCATATTAATCACTCCTTCAAAAATTTCTTTTTTAATTTTCTTTTTATTCGTTTATAACTAAATTCTTTTTCTTTGACTTTCCAATCAAGAAAAAAGAAACAAGTGGAAGTAACACACCGGCAACCATAATGGCAAATGGAAACCTGTCGCTAGTATTTGCATTAGGATCATCGTTATTTTCTGAATTTCCATTTGAATTTTCATTGTCGTTGTCAATAACCGGTGCTGTGTTGGTTGAGAACATTACAGGAACATAGGTACCGCCATATTTAATGTCTTTTCCTATCACATAAGTATCATCCGACAGTGAATCATTTAAAACAATCGGAACCTTATCTTTTTCTATGTTCATTATAAACATAAAATTATTTCTATTATTAGTTGGTTTTGGTATCATAATCTTGATTTTTCTTGCACCGATATCATCTGCGGTAAGCACATTACCATTCGCCCCAATCAACTCAACAACAAAGGAATCAGACACATTTACATAATTAGCAAAATTTAGACTATTCACAACATCTTCCGAAAGTTCTGTTTGTGTAATCTTAATCCCTTTGGCTATACTGAAAGTATCATCGGGATCCAGTAAAGATATCTCTGCCTTGATACCCGTTATTGAGTCCGTAAAAATTGGATTTTCCTTAGGCGGATCAACTGAAAGCATGGTTCCGCGAACAGAAATCTCATTAACGCGGGCTAATCCGTATCCTACATAATCGGCTTCATGCGGTCTGTTTATTACAAAAACAATGTATTTGCCCTGTCGGTTAGCATCACTTGAAATCGTCCTTGCTTTTTCCTCATTATTTCCGCTGGAATACACCAAGTTATCTTTATCATAGACAGTACTTAGTTTATCGCCAATGTAAACATCAAGAAGTGCTATCTGCAGACCGTCTGCCATCTGACTGATAAATGAAAATTCATCAATCTGAGCCATGCCACCAAGATGAAATATAATAACAAAACCATAGGATTCTTGCCCGATCTTACCTCCGGGACCCGGCATGCCGTTCAGCAAACATCTTGGTGCATCGCTATCCTTTCCATCGGTTAAATATTGTGCGGTATCCCAGACATATGAAGGCTCGCCAAGATCTGATGTAGGTCGGAATGGTACGATCTGTTTAATTTGTATCGGCAATTTGTTCAGTATTAAGTTTACCGAATTATCTATAACCTCTGTACCCGCTGTTCCATATGCTGCAATTTCATGAATACGAGCCATTTTATCATTGCTGTCCATGCTTGGTTGGATAACACGGATTCCGATGAAACGTCCTGTTTTTGCCTCATTGAATGTAAAAAGCTGAGACCTGGTAGCTTTGGTATTGCTGTAAAAAATTACTTTACTGTCGCTTGTGAATAGGTTTTTATATTTATCCGCAATGTAAATTTCATATTTCTTGATCTGTGAATTTGCGGTATTATCGGTTGCAATTAATATTTTATTGATAATTGCACCTGCACCTAAATCGTAGGTAACCGTTCCCGAATCGGCTCTTGACCCATTATAGTACATTGCTCCATAATAATCTCTTGTGGAAAGCAATCCATCGGTCATATGTAAAACATCCTCACCTCCTGCAGGCTTTTCTGTTTCATATCCGTTTACTATCATAAACGGTGCTTTGCCACTATTAATACTGACACCCAGTGTATTTACTTGGTCTTGTGTTAGGTTAGTTTCAACAGTTTCCTGATTTCCGCCTTTGATTCCAGCGGTGCCGTAAATACCAATTTCGTGAATGCGTGCCATTTTATCCGCTGTGTCTATGCTCGGATTGATGATTCTAATGCCTAAAAAACGTCCCATTTTTGAGGCAGCAAACGTAAAGAATTGTGATTTTGTTCCAGCTGTATTATCATATATCACAATTTTGTTGGCATCTGTATACAGGTTGTCATAATCATCTGCTAAAAAGATTTCATATTTTTTGATTTGGGAAGCCCCTGTATTATCGGTTCCAATCAACAGTTTCTCTACAACAGCTCCCAACCCTAAATCATAGGTAATGGTTCCGGAATCAGCTTTTGTACCGTTATAATACATATTGGCGTAGTAATCCCTTGTAGATAGCAGACCATCGGTCATATTCAAAACATCCTCACCTGGTGCTGGATTGCTTTGTCCATCTCCGTTGACAAGCATAAAGGGTGCAATTCCATCAATAATGCTGGACTCCATAGAATCAATTTCTGCCTGCGAAATATTTGTATCAATAAAATCCGCTGGTGTACCTGCAATTCCGTACACACCAATTTCGTGAATTCTTGCCATTTTATCAGTTGTTTCCATACTTGGTGTAATTATTTTCAATCCAAAAAAGCGTGCGGTTTTATTTGTACCAAAGGTGAAAAGCTGTGATTTGCTACTTGATGTGTTTTCAAATGCGGTAATTTTATTTGTATCTGTGTAAAGACTGTTATAATCATCTGAAAGATAAAGCTCATATTTTCTAATTTGTGATAATCCAAATGAATCAGTTCCAATTAATATCTTGCTAACATTGGCTCCGACTCCCAAATCATAGGTAAATGTTCCCGACTTTAAATTTGTACCGTTGTAATACATAACATAATAGTAATCTCTGCTTGAAAGTTGCCCGTCGGTTATGTTAAGAACATTTTCTCCGCCGTCAGGATTAATTCGGTCGATGCCATCTACTATCTTTATCGGAGCTTTATTTTTGATGATACTTGCTCCAAGTGCATCAACCTGAAGTTGTGTAATATTCAAATCGTAATTATCTGATCTTACACCTGCTGTTCCATATATGTCCAATTCATGAATTCGTGCCATTGAATCACCTAAATCGAAACTTGGCGTTATCATCCTGATACCAAAAAATCTTCCTGTCTGTGCCGTCGTAAATGTAAACAACTGTGTTCTACTGTATGTGGTATTTATGTATATAATGATTTTGTTTATATCAGTGTATAAGCTGTCAAATTGGTTTCCGATAAATATCTCATATTGTTTTAATTGCGAGTTGCCTCGATCATCTCCACCAACCAGTATTTCATTGATGACAGCACCTGTTCCCATATCATAGGTTATTGTACCTGTCAGGGGATTGGCAGTTGAATTTTTTAGACCACCATAGTATGCTCTTGTTGTCAATATGCCGTCAGTCATGTTTAAAACATTGTCTCCGGACGAGGGATTGATCTGCTCATACATGTTGTAAACCTGAAAAGGGGTTTTCCCTTTGATAATGCTGTCACCTTTGGCATCTACCTGTGATTGCGTCATATTTGCATCTTCTACAGTATATGGCAGAATTGCAATACTGTTCAGACTTAGGCTGAAAATTGATACAAGTAGTAAAACAACCATGATAAAAGTCTTAATCTTCAAAAATTTAATTTTTTTCATATGAACCCTTCTTTCTATAATAAATATTTAATTTCGAATTATCCGACAATGCCAGTTCTTTCAATGCTTTGCGTAAAGTATTTTTGAGTAAATATATAGAGAATCAATGGAGGCAAAATAGTCAATAGTGAACCTGATGCAAGATAAATACTGATTTGATAAGGCGATTTAAACGTTCCATAGTTACCGGAGGTTCTCAGTAAACTATCTATATTGCTAAGCATAACAGAAATCGGCTTTAAATCTCCAACAAAATACATTGCAGAGGTAAAGTAGTCATTCCAATGCCAGATAAATGAAAATAGCGTAACAGTAATAATAGCGGGCCCAGCCAGTGGAAGAATTATTCGCATATAAGTTTTCAAGTAACCACAGCCATCCATACGTGCCGCTTCCTCCAAATCCTTGGGCATTCCTGAAAAAAACTGGCGAAAAATGAATATGAACAAACCACCACGTATCCCAACGCCCAGAAGTGAAGGCAATATAAATGTCAATGGTGTAAGTGGCATTTCAGTCAAATCTATAAATCCAAAGCCGGTAAACGCTTTAAATATATTTAAAATTCCTCCAAAGTTGAAATATCTGAAATTAAGAAAAGAAGAAATCAAAATCAATTGCGGTGGCACTATAATAGTTAGAATTACAAGACCAAAAACAATCTTCTTCTCTGTAAACTTAAATCTTGCAAGTCCGTAACCCACCAATGAACATGATATTAGTGTGCCGGTCATACTCAATACTGAAATAGTAAACGTAAGGAGTGCTGATTGTGAATAATTTAATATTTTCATGGACTCTTTCAGATTTTCAAGCGATAATGCCTTGGGGATCCAGACTATGCTCGGATCGTTGATTGAACCGGGAGCACGTATGGATACACTAAGCATATACAGTAAAGGAAAGAGAAATACGTAAGTCATACCGAAAATCAACATGCTTCTAAAAAGAAATGTAGCTATATCTCCACTCTTTATATTTTGTAATTTCATGATTATCTCCTTTCCTTTTTTTGCTTTTTTATCTCTTTGTCTCCCCGCGAGCTAACAATAAAAATTGCCGCCAGTACAATTCCGATTAATAAAAAGTACGTCCATGCCATCGCAGAAGCCTCACCAAATTTTAAGATATTGAACTGATTGATTATTTGAACCATTATTTTATTAGAAGGATTTGTAAAGGAATCGACTATGGTATAAATGATATTCACAATCATAATCGGTATAAGCATCGGAAATGTAATCATCCAGAAATTTTCCCATGCTGTCGCTCCTTCAATCGAAGATGCTTCATATAACGAGGGCGGTATTGTCTGCAATCCGGCCAAAAAAATTATTGTCTGAATACCGGTGCGCCATAGCAGATCAAAAAGATTGTTGGATATTGATGTAAAATAATTGACAAAATTAGCATTTAACCCTGAGTTAATCAGCATGTTTTGTAACGATGAGCTGCTGAATATAGTTTGTTGTGTTCCACTCGGTACGGCTCCACCAATCAATGACACCGCAATTTTATCTCCCATCATAACGTTGATTACAACTCCTGAAGCTACAATAACCGGAATGAAGAAAACAGCTCTTGTCAGTGTTCTGCCCAAAAATTTCTGGTTTATAACAATAGAAAACAGCAAGCTTGCAATTATTATAACAGGAACCTGATAAAGAGTACCGGTCATGGAAGCTATCAGGTTGTCAGTAAAATTCATATCAACCCTGAAGGAGTTATAGTAGTTTAAAAAACCTGCCGGTATGATATCAAATCCCCCTGGCTGCGTTTCAACCTTGCTAAAAGAAAAAATCAGCGACTGTAAAAGCGGCACAAAAAAGAAAAATGCAAATCCAAGATAAAACGGGAGACAGAATAATCTTCCGGCAAGTGCATTGCGTCTTTCAAATGTTGGTTTGAAAATTTTCCTCATTTTTGTGACCACTCCTTTTTTATAATCTGGATGTTTTGTCCTGTTCGTAAAGCCGATTTCTCAAACTTTCTTTTCTATTGAGATAAAGTCCATGGAATCCACAGTTTTTGATGATTCTGGATCTGCATAAGTTTTGTCGCTATAATTTACAATTATCCGGATTCCATTTTCATACGTTGTCATATATACTCCGTTGACTAACTGTTGATGCCCGATAATCGGACTCTTATATATTTTTTCCAGTATATCGTAATATTCTTTGTACCTTGTAACTGCATCATCTTTCCACAAATCAAATGTTGTGCTGTAGAGACCATTGTAACGTGTATCTGACAGAAGTGCAGAATCTGCAGACATACCGTCATATAATAATTCGTTACCTGTCTCGACGGCTTTCAAGAATGTCACTTTATTTTGAAAGCCTTTTACATTAGACGGTCCGGTCATACTGACATATCCATGAAAAACAATTTGATAAAAAGGTACATCTGTGGCAAATAAATCCTGTCCACTTGAATAAATAGGAGTGGAATATATTTTATCAACATAGGGTATTACATATGAATTGCCGCCATCTGTTAAAATATCGTAACCGCTTTGCTTGTATGTTTGCAATACGGTTCTAAATACTTCATCTGTTCCAGAACGATAAAACCCGTTTTTCGAGTCAAGATTAGAATAAAATTTACTTCCGAGTGCACTCAATCCGATTCCCCTGACTGGTAATTTCTTGTATGAATCTAAAAATCTGTCACTGATGAATTTAATCTTTTGCGGTGTCAATAAAAGTGTCGGCAAAATTTTAGAAATTATATACACAGACTGCATATATTGGTATTGATATGATACTTCCCCAAACGCAGTATGAATGCTGTCACCGTATTTCGATATACCATTGCCACTTTTTCTATACTGTAAAAAATCCACGTCAGGATAAAACGAAATATTTTTACTGTTTATATAATTCGCAAGAGATGTAAACTCCTTTTCCCCTCCAAGAATTGATAATGGAATAGCATCTTTTACGGCCTTATTATTTAGCATTCCGAAATTACTCCATCCGGAATACCTGACGGAAAGTCTTTCCACTCCCTCATTTTCCAATGTTTTAACAATATCGGACGCCTGCTTGAAGGTTGTCAGACTTATTATTTTTTTGTATGGGAATCCCAAAAATGTTGCATCAATATCTGCTGCACCGTACAGATTCAAATTGAGAGTCGGTCCATTTACAACGGCTTTCATTCCTTTTTCATTTTCTAGATATTTTCTGTAATTTTTTGCCATTCCAACATAGTCGGCACTTTCACCGGTCAGGCTATAGTATCTGACATCATAACTTGAAAGATTGTTTATAACCCTGGCTACTCTCATAATGTCCCGCTTGTTTACGAAGTCATCCTTATACAGTGTGGAAATTGTTGCCAGTCTGTAATTATATTTGCTGCTGATGGACCCATAATTGCACGTATCGCCTGTATCAATAACTTTAAGCGATGCAGCACCATCACCTTTTTCAATAATTCCTGATAATGCCTCACCGTTTTTAACAATTCCGAATACTGGAATTCTTACTGTCTCGCTGTTTGTTTTACTGCTGTTTTTTATGATTGAAAGATCATCTCCATATACTGTTTTTTCGTAATCGCCCTGGTATGAGATTTGATTATTAAGATTTATCAGTGCACCTGAGCCATCGGGTATAAATAGATATCCGTCATCTTTTGCCTTACCGGCTCCAAACATTGGCAGCAAATTGATATTCACGAGAACGCATTCCTTTATGTTTTTCAGTGAATCCTGGACAGCACCATGCTGTATCTTGTAGTTTTTGTATGCAACATACTCCAGAATGCCTTTTGAGTCGATTCTTGCATTCAGGTAACTGTCTGTCAGGGTGTATTCGACAGGTATTAGAATACCAAGCGATTCAAAGTCATATTCCACTTTGACTCCATTATTTATTTTAGTGACTGTGACGGTCTTGTTACGTACGCACTCTGTGTGACTGTTAGCGGTTAAAAGATTCTGCGTACTTGCCTCCTCATCAGCAAACAGGTAGTCAATCAAAACATCGGATTTGGACTCCTGTCTTTTTTCTCCTTTTGTTATAGTATCCAAACTGAAATCATTTGGACGGCTGTACCAAAATTTCCCTGATTTCAAGTCCTTTAAAGCAAACCATCCTTTTTCCATATCTACATAAAGAGATAATTCCGCAGTTTTTGCAACTATCTCATATTTTGCTGTGTTATCCGGATTTGTATTATCTTCAGGCACCAGTTGAACAGGGAGCACTCCGTTGTCAATATACTTTACAATTTCAGCAGATCCTGATATGCCGGTGGATATAAATTTGCTATTTGTACCGGTATTAGATAAATTTGCAGCATCCCCGATAAAAACCATATTTATCGAAAATATCATTATCAGTACTGTTATTATTTTTATTAAGATTTTTATTTTCTTCATTTACAAAATCTCCCTGTAATACTTTATCTTAATGAAATTTCCTGTATTACTAATTGAATGAATCCTATTGCCTGCGACATTAATCCGTAAAGTAAAATAATCAAAACTATCATTACTGCCATGGCGGCAAGTGTTAAAGTAATAGATAGAACTGTCTTGAGAACAGTGTACTGATGAATGGCATACAATCCACAGAACAATAATATGCCTGTCCAAATCTGCCCTAACCCAATTATTATACTTAAAAACGCCGATTCATTTATTGTCAGCATATTTGAGAGCATAATATATATAACGGTCGAAATAAGATACGGAATCATTGAATAACTTACCACTGCAACAATTTCACTTAATTTTCCCTTGCCTTCAGAAAGTGTACAAATCGCCCAGTTTGCTATCACAAACAATGCAAATAATCCTATTGTCTGGACTAATGTTTGAAACAAGTCAAAAGAACCTGCCCTGAATATAAATCCTGTAAAAAACGATTTTCCTACATTCAGTAAAAACCAGAAACCAACAATTATAAACGAAACCAGGTAAGACTGTACTGCCCTGTATTTAAACTGTCCGAATCCCTCTACAGGATGCATTGTTATATAAAATGGCATAAGTCCTTTCATTTCCATCACTGTATACGCAGAGTCGTTTTTTGCAACCAATAATTTCCTCAACATATAAATTCCTAATGCGATAAATGAAATTAACAATATTAACCCCAAAATTATAAACATAACATACTGTTTTATGTATTCTTTCCTGTATTCCTTGAATGAGATAGAGTAGTCGGTCTGGATTTTCGCTATTTCAAAGCATGTCATTGCTTCCTTGTATCTGCCCATTTCATCATAAACTTTACCAAGCCCGTAATATGTGTATTGGTTGTTTGTGTTGTACTTGAGAAGTTCCTGCCACATTTTTTCTGAATTGGCCAGTTCACCTTTCTTCAATTTAATAAATGCGTTTCGATATGCTTTAATATATTCTGTCGGTGCGTATACATGAATGCAGTTTTTTGCCGAATCAAGAACATATATTTTATCGCCTATGGACTCAATTGCTGATGGCGTACTCATCGTACCCATCTGCGTGCCGATCGAACCGAATACTGCAATCATTTTACCTTCATCGGGTTCGTACTGAAATACTCTGCCCCGGCTCAAATCCAAAAGATTTATAAATCCTTCGCTATCCATGTCAACATCGATTAATTTGGTGGCGTTTGTCTGCATAATTTCACGATCAGTTTCAATGTCACCAAATGTTTTTGCCTTTGGCGTATTTAAAATATCATTTCCAAGATAATTGAACTTCTTGACGGAGCCTTGTGAGATATCATATTTGCCTTCTGCTGTGACAGTATATATAAAACCATTTTTATCGATATCGAAATTTCTTAAGTTTATCGGTGTATATTGATATGTGCGTTGCCACTGTTCTTTTGACATGAATTTTTTCTTTATATATTTCAAAAGAACGTCTGCTGTGACTTCTATAGGATTGCTTCCGAAAAATTTAATAAACTTGCCGTTTTGATCAAATACTAAAATACCATTGTTAATACTTGTGGCAATTACATATATTTTATCCTCATATCCAATTGCTATCTTGCTTACATCAAAAAGTGCATCGGACTTAATTAGATCAATCATGGATTTTTCAATAACTTTTTTAACAACACCGTTATTGTCAACAAATAATATTCTTTGATTTTTCGTGTCTGCAATATAAAATGTCATGTTCTGGCTAATTGTAAATCCCTGCGCTCCGGTGATTTTGAGAACCTCTTCAGTTCCGGACGTGCTAAGATCGGCAGGTAGAATGAATTTATCAATTATCCTCTTTACTTTGAAATCGAGCCCAAGCTCAATAATTCGCCCATTCCCGCTATCCATTATATATACACTTTCAGAACCATTGTAATAAATGTCAGAAGGCTCTGTCAGAGGAAGTTCTAAATTCATATCAGCAGAATAAATGTCCATATCGGGATAATATCCAACAGGAGCTTTGACAGATTCACCGTTGGAATTGTATTCATACGTATTATAAGGAACATAGGAATCCACAGCCGCAAAAGTGTTTACTGTTCCGGTAAACAAGCATAATATCAATATAAAGAGTATTGCCCGCAGGACATTTTTTTTCATTACTTTCCCTCTCATTAATTAAATATAAATATCTTATTTTTGTCTTGCTTCTGTTTTTACTACTTATTTGATACCCGATTGTGCCATTGTTTCCATAACGGAGCTTTGTGATATAAGGAAAACCACAATTGGCGGAATCATCAGCATAACAACTACTGCGGAACCTGCGCCGGTTCGTGCAATACCGCCAGCTGAAATCTGTGACAATACAGTCGGCAGCATTTTGAGACTTTCGTTATAAATATACGAAGAACCGGTCGCATTCCACATACTCTGGAAAGTGAAAATTATAAGAGTAAGCCATGCCGGTTTTACACATGACATTGCTATCTTCCAGAATATCCTGTACTCATTGGCTCCATCAATCCGTGCCGCTTCAATTATGGAATCCGGTATTGCAGAAACCATGAACTGTCTCATAAGAAAAACACCGAATGTCCCGGCTAGTGCCGGAAGCAATATTGATCCGTAAGAATTTATCAGGCCAAGTTTGGCAATTACTATATACTGTGGTATAGCAGTCACTTCTGTTCTAAAAAGCAATGTCCATATAACCAGCTGGGTAATGATAAAAAGGCCAGGAAATTTCGCTTTTGCCAGAGGATATGCCGCCATTGATGCAATCAGTACATATGCGGTTGTTCCCGCCACGGAAATAAAAATACTGTTAAAAGCATATCTGCTGAACGGTACGTTCAAGTTTTGAGCCAGTTGAAAAGCAAGATTAAAATTGCCAAATGTCGGTTGTTTTACAAAAAAGCGTGGTGGATAAGCAAAAATTTCATTAATGGGCTTAAATGATTGCACTATGGCATAAAACAGCGGTAAAGCCATGAAAACACCTATCAATATAAGAAATCCAAACACAAAAATATTTCCCCAGGCGGATCTTGCAAGCCTGATTCTTTTTCTTTCCTGAATACGTATCTTTATTTTTGTTATAACAACTGACAACTTATTCATTATAGTCCTTTCTCATATTTTAAATCGCTGTAAATCTTCGTAGCGCCCTGTTAATTGCATACCATGTTATTACCATTATAATGAAAAGCACCACGGCAATTGCCGAAGAGTAACCCATTTCGTATCTGTTTACTGCGTAGTCCTGCATATGCAGCAGCAAAGTGTGTGTGGAATAATTTGTACTTGGAAATCCGGTCAAAGCCATAGGAACGTTACCAACGGCAAAAGCCCCTGAAATTGACATTATTGCGCTGAATAAAAGCTGTGGGCCCATTTGAGGGAGCGTTATATAATATAGCTCCTGCCACCTGTTATTGATTCCATCGATGACGCCTGCTTCATAATAAGCCCTGTCAAGCGTCTGCAGACCGGCAACCAATGACAGGAATCCTGCTCCCAGACTGAGCCATATTATAACTATAACAACTGCGGAAAAGCTGTATTTACCACTGGAAAGCCAGGCTTCCGGGTCTCTAATAAGACCAATCTTCAAAAGTAAATTGTTTAAAAACCCTTTTGCATCACCCGAAAAAATAAATATCCAAATTACAAAAACATTTGCTGTTAGTGAAGGTGCATACATAATGAAAGTTACAAAGCTTCTTGTATGCCTGCCTAATTCATTAACCAGCCATGCTACAACAAAGCTGAGCAAGAAACCTACAGGTCCTGTTATTACTGCAAATACAAGTGTATTCTGAATAGCTTTTACAAACACCTCGTCATCAAGAAAAAGATGCAGATAATTATCAATTCCTACAAAATTCGGACTTTGCACCATGTTAAAGTCTGTAAGGCTGATGATGATTGACGATAAAACAGGTATCAGCATAAATATGGTGAACAGCAGCATGAACGGTGCCAACAAGACATAGTTTGGAATATTTTTAATGATTTTTTCTTTTAATGAACTACCCTTGATCGGTTTTACGAAAATTTTAGGCGTCATGACACTCTTCACCCCCTTTTTGCTAATTCAAATGAAATTCCTTGCGTTTACGTAATATCTCGTTGTTGATCTCTCTGTTATACACAGAAAGAATACGACGTGGATTTTTATTCTCTTCGATTGACAGCCTTATTGCGGCGGTAAGATTACGGGAAACATAATAATTACCAGGTATTTGAGGAACATCAGTGACCCACTTCCATTGTTCTTTAATCTGAAGACGCTCCTCGCTCTTCCATGGTATTTTATCAAACGCTTTGATGTTTGCAGGATTATAACGTGCCGCCGGTCCCATAATAGATTCAAGTTCGTTGCCATATCGTGCCTGGGTATCACTGCTAACCCACCATGACATGAAATCGAAGGCTTCTTTGGATATTCCTTTTTTTTCGGATGATTTAAGCATGACACATCCGGTGCCTGCGGAAGATTCAGAATGATCAATTTCACCATTCTTTTTTACAGTTCCGGGTATTGGTGCAAAGCTCCACAAACCGGTAATTTCAGGAGCAGCCTGAAATATCAGGTTATACATGGAGTAAGGCTGGATTGCCATGGGCATTTCACCTGATCTGAATCTGTTATAGAAATCAAACTCCCTGTCTACTCCATAATCTGTATACAGCCTAACCAGTTTTTCAAAAGATTCATTCGCAATATCTGAATCGAATGTTGTTTTATTTAATTTGTCATTATAGTATGTCCCGCCATTTTGAAACAGGAATTTGTCAAATGTATTAATACCAATTGAAACTGACAAGTTAGAGCGGTCCATTTCTTGAATACCGACATGCAGGTTATTACTTTGTAATTTTTCAATTACTTTATAGAAATCGTCCCATGTTGTAGGTACTTTTATATCCAATTCTGCGAAAATATCTGTTCTGTAAAACAACATATCAAATGACTGCGATTCAGGAAGTGCATAAATACCACCTTGATACCGGTACGGAATCCAAGCTGAGTCATAATATTCAGGGTACATATCCCCGATATTAAATTGGTTTAGATTCACCAGTCCACCACGCATCGCAAGATTAACCGGTGCTTCCTTTGTCAGCATCAAAGCAATATCCGGACCTTTGCCTGCCAGAGTGGCCTGTATAAGAGTGCTACTGGTATCAACTAAACTCAGGTTGATTTTAATATCAGATTTAGGTGAATAAATATTACTTATCAATCCAAGAATAACTTGTGCCTGATCACGGCCGGTTGAAACCCAGACATTTGCAGTTTTTTTGTCGCTGTTTGATTCACCGATCATTGTGTAATTATTGTAAAAAGAAGCAAAAAACTTTTTTATCGAAAAAACCAATGATTCAAAAAATGCGGCACTCGCCCTTGGTATTGCTTTATCTGTAGGCACAAATAGAATGCTGTCAAGTTCAAGAGGCTGTGAGCAAAGTGTCAGATACAATGATCCCAATCCTTCAATAATGCCACTCAGTGACGGAATACGCTCGACAAATGTGTATTGCTCATTGACAATCCGGTTTAATTCATAAACATCCTCTTCAATAACAGAGGACGCACTGCCGGTAGTTCCTGTTGTTTTTACAATATATGTAGATACTGACTTTAAAAGTTTTAAATTATTTTTGATTTCATCGAAAAGACCCGGAATCTGTTTTTCTAGTTGATAGTCCCTGTAAATATCCGGAGAGGTTCCGGTAATGACTATTATTTTGCGGTATAATGTATTGAGATTCATAATAATCTGGTTAATTTCTCGTAAAACGGATGCAATTTCGCCAGGGGTAGTTTCCATGGATAGTATGTGATTCCCTTTTGTCAGGTAAATCGGTGTTTCACCATTCCCTAGAACTTTCATATACCAGTTCAAATCATATTGAAATTTTATTTCTTGAGCCTGAGTAAATGGAGTTTCTCCATCGATTTTAAATGTTCTGTAACTGTTCATGCCCTGGCTGAAGTTCTGTCTTGCCCGAAAGACGATATTATACCATCCTTCATTTGTCACTGAAATCTGCCAGGATATTTTCTCACCCGGTTTCTCCCAGTTTGTCTGTCCGATTGTATTGAACAATATTTTGGAGGTGTCATTTGGAGTAGTAGCAGGGCTTGAGCGGTCACTCATTGGATAAAGTCTGGGGGATGTCTTCTCTATAGTGTCCTCTGCTTCTTTTTTGAACAGTTCCGCATTATTGGACATTTGGTTGTATTTCAATATATATTGATTGTAGGTTTGTGCCGGTTTTCTGTTTTCCAGAGCGATTGTTCCCAAAGCAATTTCCCCGATGGCATTCGATATACGAAGAGTATGTGCTCCCTTTTCAAAATAGAATAGGTATGGCTCTGAATATTGTCCTAATATATCATATAAAGCGATTTCATTCCAGTGAGGGGATTCAATCTGATTTGGACGTAATTCATTACCTGTATTGTCCTTCTGTAATGAAGCACTAGTAACTATTTTTTCGTCAGCCCATATCAAAGGCAGCTCAAATCCACCAGCTTCATTGAATGGCCGTTTGCTATCTATCGATACAGCAATCTGCGGATTTGAAAGCTGATCCTTATAAGGATAATAGTTTACATATAATGAATATAAACCTGATTCCGGAATATTGAGATCCCATTCACACCATTGGTTTGCATCTCCTAAAAGGTTGGCGTCTTTACCGTCCTGTTTGACTTTTGAAATTTTGATATATTCCGCTGTTTTTATCTGTTCGGGTGATAATTCAATCGTCTTTTCGGGTCTGATTTCATCTCTATACTTTTGGTAGTAATTATAATAGCTGGTAATTGAATTCTGTCCGGTGCCTTTAACAGAATTGACAACTGCTCTATCTGCCGCCATAATTATAGAATTATGGATTGTAAAACAATAAACTACTAAAATAAAAATCGTAAATATTCCTTTTGTTTTCGTTTGCACCCGATTAGTCTCCTATAAATTAAATTATCACACGTATCGTTTCGTTCAATAGGCATTAAAAATCAATTTGTCTCTTATTTATCTTTTATATCGGTTGTTTTCAACAATCATTAATATTCTTTTCATGTTTTCTCAATATTTTTTCAGTTGTTTTTCATCTTTTAAGTACAATATATCATTTTATTTTATTTTTGTCAAAACGTTTCGCTCTAATTTTTACAGATTTTTGCAAATTTTGTAATTTGATATAAAAATGTGTTCTAAACATGCTACATTGAGTGTAAATCGTTTCGAATAGCAATTAGTCAAATATTTTATTTTTTATGCGAAATTTTATTCTTTTATTCTATCATTCCGGATTTCTACTGTCAATATTGATTGACAGTATGCAAAGATTATTTTATAATACACAATATAAATTAATAATTGAACGTAACGTTTTGTGCGCTACATAAAAGGAGTATTTTATATTATGGCCAGTACTATCAAAGATATTTCCAGAATGACAGGATTATCATTGGCAACAATATCGAAATATCTAAATGGTGGTAATTTGTTACCTGAGAACCACGACTCAATAAAGAAGGCGATTGAAGAATTGGATTTCAGGGTCAATAGTTTCGCCAGGGGACTTAAGACCAGCAAATCCAACATGATAGGTATTGTTATACCTATGATTACCAATATGTACGCAACTTCCCTGATTGCAAAAATCGAATCAATATTGAGAAAACATAATTATGCTACGCTGGTTTGTGACTGTGGCAGTGATCCTAAAATCGAGAAAGAAAACATTGAATTTTTAATTTCAAAATCGGTTGATGGAATAATCAACATACCGATTTCTCGGACAGGAGACCATTTAGAGACTGCTAAGGCTTTGAATATTCCTGTGGTTTTAATAGAAATCAAGTTTGATAAATACAATTTCGATTCTGTTATGATTAATGATACGGACATATCGAAGAAAGCCACCTCGTACTTGATTGGCTGCGGTCACAAGAATATTGGATACATCACAGGACCTATGGATACACTGATAGCACAAGACCGCTATATCGGATATATGCAGGCTCATACCGAAAACGGACTTGTTTTTCAGAACCGGTTGGTTGTTAACGGTGAATTCAATGCCGAAAATACATATGAGGCAGTAACCAAATTTTTAATCGGCAATAAAGACGTGACCGCCATATTTGTTACTGAACCGGAAATGACGCTTGGCAGCCTGCTTGCCATTAATGATCTTGATATTAAAATCCCCTCGGACTTATCCTTTATTGGATTTGACAATCTGAGAATATCAAATATTTATAAGCCTAAGCTTACCACGGTAAGCCAGCCTATTGATAAAATTGCAGAAACTGCTACTGAAATAATGCTTGATCGTATCAGCAGAAAATCACCACCTGACCAAATTATACGTAAGCTTGACGCTACATTGATTTACGGAGATTCTGTAGTTGTTATCTAAATCATTCTAACAATATTTAGAATGGGATCAGTATATTCACAATACTTTTTATTGTTCTTTTTTGCGTATAGAATTCCGTGTCTTTCTTATTTTATACGAATTTTTATGAAATACTGAATTGTAATCAAAAATCTAAATCAAAATCAAAATTTTATAGACAATTTGCCATAATAAGTGTTGACATGCTGAATTTAATGTGATAAAATATATTATAGCGTAACGTTTCGCTATAATATATGTAAATTCTTGATAAAACACTGTTTTTCCCATGTTATTCTTGTATTTATTACTGTTATGCAGAATATTTTGTATCTGTGGGGAAATAATTCTTAACTTATTGTTCTTTAAAGCTGTTAGACGATGAGAGGGACTATCGAAATGTTGAATGAGAATAAAATTAAAACAACCCATTCGTTTAACAGTAAAGCTGGATGTCTTGAAATTGATTACAAAAGCTGGATTTCAAAGCAAGATATTGTTTATAACTATCCGATTATTGAACCATCTGATGCTGCTATGTTTGGTAACGGTAAAGTAGGCGCAGCCGTTTGGAATAAAGACGGGCTCAACTTACAGATATCTGCAGTGGATGCATCACCACACTCTTGTTACTCGTCGGGATACTTAAATATAAGCACTATGCCTGATATGTTAAGTTTTAATAATTTTCATCAGCGGATGAATCTTTACGATGCAACTGTCACTGCTGAATTTGACAATGAACTTAAAATAACTATGTTCGGTGATGTCAATGATAATTTGCTGGGGATAACCATTGAGGATATACGGGAGAATATTGAAGAAGTTTCAATCAAATTCGGTATATGGGATGTTTCAACTCTGACAAGCAGTTTTTTACATAATGAATCTGACGATTTTGATGAATGGAAGAAGATCCGATGGATGAATGAATGTAAGTATCCTGCTTTTTCGCGTGGTGAATCCTCATTCTATGATTTTGGATATGCCCTGGCTTTTCATGTGACCGGTGCAGATTATAAAGTAGTGGACAAGAATGCATATGAATATGAATTGAAAATATTTCCTACAAAGAAGTATACGATTTGGATTTCCAATCCATGTAAAATAAATCTTGAATCAGGACTATCCGACGCGGTAGATAAATCTTTTGCAAAAGTCAGCATTTCCAGTGCAGAACAGATATTATCTGAACACATTACCTTCTGGCACAATTTCTGGCAAAAATCCTTTATTCAATTTACTGACAGTACAGAGAATGGGGACTATATTGAAAATACCTGGTACATTTCGATTTATATGCTTGCTTTGGCTTCCCGCGCGACTTATCCATGTCACTTTATTAATGGAATTTTCAGATGGGCTGGAGACAGTAATATTCGTTGGTGTCAATACTATACTTATTTCAATATGCGTGCTATCAATAATCACTGGCTTGCTTCAAACCATCCCGATATGATAAAACCGTACCTCAATTTGTATTTCAATTTGATGGATGCACATATTGGTGCAACCCGTGAAATATGTGGTATCGATGGTCTTAAGATGCCCGAGGGCTCTGACAACCGTGGCGGAGGTATGTATGACACCCCGAATAATTTTACAGGAAGAATTTACACAGATGCATTGGAAATAGCATTGTTGATGTATCAGTATTCAAATTACTTCAATGACAATGAGTATTTGAAGGATTGTTGTTATCCATATATGCGTGAAGGTGTTAGGTTTTATACCAATCGCTTGAAATATGATGGCAGATTTTACTTTATTGATGAATCTAACTGTCTCGAGCAATATTGGGACGTAAAAAATCCAATTACCGATCTTGCAATTATTAAAACTGTTTTTCCCATTTTTATAGATCTAAGCACTCAATTTGCGTCAGATGCTGATTTACGAAATAAAGCAAAAGATATTCTCGACAATTTATCGCCCATTGAGACAGGCATCGAAGACGGGGACATGATTTACCTTCCATGCTCTTCACCGGTACCTGAAGAAAGAAACATTCAAAACCCGGAGATGGAAATTACTTTCCCCTATGGATTTACCGGCATTGGATCACCCGATTACGATATTGCTCTCAACACCTGGATGCACCGTAAACGCGAATATACCATATGGTCACCTGATGCGGTTTCTGCAGCAAGACTCGGTTTAGGTAATATAGCTTATGACGGGATCAATTATATGTGTCTGGGACATCAAATTCGTGCATCGGGTTATCACGATGACCACAACGGCGCCTTTGAATCAAACGGTCTTGTCACTTGTACAATAAACGAAATGATGTTACAGAGTCATAAGGGATTGATAAGGGTTTTCCCTGCTGTGCCAACAGATGAGAATTTTATTTCAAAATTTATGCTAATGGCACTAGGCGGATTTCTCATAAGTTCAGAATATGAGAAAAGAGAGGTAAAATACGTTGGCATCAAAAGTCTTTATGGGAAGCCGTTCAAAGTTTTCAATCCATGGGATAATGCTCCAGTACGTGTAGTATGTTGTAGTGATGATAGTATACTTTTGGTAACAACCGCTTCTGAAATTGTCTGTGGCACCAGAAATGGTGAGTCATATATTATTGAGCGCATAGATAATCCATTTTCAGAAATGATTTTTACAATTATAATCGCAGAAAGAAATATTTCAGCTAAGCAAATATCAAATTATATCCCTCGAGCAAAAGAACGAAAATTCAAATGGACAGACAGCAGAAAACCCGCATTAAGTATTGTTCGTAAGTTAGGATACTAGTTCCCGGATAATCATACAAGACGATTTTTATGGGTTGTAAAATTGAAAATTTCTCAAGCATGACGAAACGTTTATCCTTGACAATAACATTGATATTTATTTGACAAAAACATATTTTGGATTTTAGCTCAATAGTTATTGTTAATCAGACTTTTATAAAAACAGTATTACAAACCTTTTGTGAAGTGAAGCATATAATATAATATATAAAAGGAGGTTTTTTGTGAGTGACTTTTTGAATCAAAGGAGGTTTTAAAGAAAAGTGAATCTAATTAAACAATCTATCAACGGTTACAAAAAATTAAGGAGGATTAATGAAATGAAAAAAGGTAAATTGAAAAAGAGCATATCATTACTATTAGTGTTTTCACTCATCAGTGTATTTTCACTATTTGCACTACCCACCTATGCTGTCACCTATACTGTAGCTACAAATACTATTAACACAAATGCAGCACTTGCAGCACTTGGTACAAGTTTGTTAGCAGGCAGAAATCCAATAAGCGAAATGAGTTATTATGGTATTGACCAACTGAACACTCCTGGATACGGCGATCCTGCATACACCACAGACGGAGATGTCGAAACCCAGCCTAACTGCGTGATCTATAACGCATTTCATTATTATGACCCTAATCCAATAGGTTATCCACAGAGAGGCACACTTGTATTTGACTGTCAGCAATCAAGTATCATAGATAAAATATTTCTCTCATTCAGAGATGGAACAAAAATGGCCAAGTATCAGATACTGATAAGTGACAACGAGTATGGGGACATATTCACCTCTGCCCAGGTAGTGATTGACTACGAAAATACTACCGGAAACCAGTTATTTACATTAACAACACCAGTTGTCGGACGTTACATTATTATAAAAGGAATTGACTCCGATGCTCCATACTTCTATGAATTTGCAGCCTACGGAAGCGCTGCTGGTTCTCATGACAGTATAAAAACACAACTGACACAAGGACAGGTTGATGCATTGGGAAATGCTATTAACAAAAACTCCATTCCATACAAAGTTTTTGACTATAATGGGAATGTTGGCATCCCGGGTGACTCCGAAATCAAGATGACTGATGGCAATCTTACTACCAGGTCTTTTTACTCACCTATGTACTATAACAGTGCGATAGCTAATTCGGGAAGCATTACTTACGATTTGGGGGTAGGTGCTCAAATTCAGAAAGTGCTAATTGGAACTGACAACCTTAGCGGGCTTCCTATCAGTAGTTATGAAATTTATTTAGGTGCTGATTATGCCACACTTTATACAGAACCTAACAAGATTCTTGCATATGACAATCTATATAGCACAACCAATCAGTTGTTTGGATTTGGTACGGCTAAGACAGGAAGATATTTCGGAATTAGAATTATTGATCCAAGTACAGGCTCAGACACTTATGCACGTGTTCATGAATTAAGTGTATATGGAACTGCCGGTATAATACCACTCCAGACAGGAATTTCTCAAGCACAGGTTAGTGCTCTGGGAACAAGTCTGATTTCAGGCGATGTGCCCTCAAAAGTTATCAACTGGTATGAACATATTGACCCTGCGGCTGGTGACAATGTTCTATACATGACTGATGGAAATATTTCCACAAGAGCATATTATAGTGCGATGTATTATAACGGATCGAGAATTGACTCTGGAACAATCACTTATGATATCGGACCTGGTGCCAGAACCAATAAAATATTGATCGCTGGCAGTGACCCTACTAATGCTTTCGGTAAATATGAGCTGTATATTGGTGAACTTCCCGGAGCTGATTTATATGTACCAGGTAACCTGGTAGCGGAATATGAGAATATCAATCTCAGCACCAATCAACTTTTCCAATTTACAGAAAAATATGGTAGATATTTTGGTATAAGGATTTTAGCTCCGTCCACTAACCCAACTGACTACATGGCGCGTGTCCATGAAATAGGCATCTATGGCACAATGGGGGTAGTTACACAAAATTATCTGGATTTAAATCTTACGCAGGCACAGGTAAATGCTTTGGGAACAAGTTTGATAGCAGGTGATATACCGTCAAAAGTAATTAACTGGTACGAACATATTGACCCTGTTCCAGGTGAAGGCGTATTAAGCATGACTGATGGTCTTATTTCAACAAGAGCCTATTACCCTGGAATGTATTATAACGGTACAAGAATTGACTCTGGAACAATAACTTATGAAATCGGACCCGGTGCCACAACCAGCAAGATATTGATAGCTAATGACTCGGGTGGATATGCCTTGAAACAATACGAAATTTACATTGCTGATACTGCTGGACCTGAATTATACGCTCCGCAAAACAAGGTTGCCGATTATCTGAACAACAATTCAAGTACAGTTCAGCTCATACATCTTGCTCAACCCAAATACGGTAGATATTTCGGAATCAAAATTATAATTCCTGCCCTTCAACCGAGTGATACCATGGCACGTATTCATGAATTAGCGGTTTATGGCACCATAGGAACCCCCACAATGG
>CAZZCN010000016.1:0-18185 GCA_964652975.1 uncultured Oscillospiraceae bacterium
TAGCCTAGGCGCTTCATAACAGGTATCAATGTTTGATACAATGCGAAAGCCCTTGCTATAAGGGCTTTTTGCACGTTTAGGGGGTAAAATAGAGGCGGGAAATAGGCTCGAAAAATCAAGAAATTGCACCCTGAAAATTTTTTTATGCACCCCCCTCAAGCGAAATCCGACAAATCGTTGAATAGTATAGGAATAATTTTTTTGTTTAAGATAAACGACATAATATGTAGACAATACAAGATATTTTACCCCTGTAAGAACGAAAAACAGACCAAAATTTCAAGATGACAATAGTAGAATTATTTGGTAAGATTGTAGGCATAACAATTCATTTATGAGGTGCACAGAATATGATTGAATCAAATCCGCCTGAGAACCCTCGGAGCAAAGATCATAATGTAATAAAAGCAATTGCTGGTTTTATAGCGGCGATTACTATTGTTGGCTACGTTGCTTTTAACAAGGAAGTAAATAATTTCGCGGGTAAAGTTTTAAATGGTGAAAATCCTTTTCCGACTGCTGAGCCAACAAAAAATCCTGATGAATATATTATTCCGGAAGGGCTTGGGGTGGAAGATAAGCATGTTAGACAGAATGTAAAAAAAATGATGAAGAATACATTTTCTTTTGGTTTATCTGAAATTGAAGTAAAAAAATATTTAAAAACCGGTGAAACTAAAGATTGCAAAAGCTTTGAAGTGTTAAATGATGCAAATGATAAACCGGCTTTTGTAGTTGTTAAAAGCGGAAATAATGGATTTGATGAAGATAAATTAGTTTTTATTAAAAATGGAATTAATAGATTAAATGAATTAGAGCCAACAATGTTAAGAACTTTGGTTGATAAATTTGATTTAGGTTTTGTTAGTGTAGATATTAATAATCAAGATTTTTTTGGTACCAATAAAACATGGGCTGGAAGTTATTTACAACAGCCTTATGGTGGAGTAATACTTTACAATCAAAATTTTTTAATAAATGAAGGAGAAAAAGGAATTGAGTACTGTAATTTTGAGTGTCTAAAAACAGTTATCATGGAAAGTAGGGCTTTATATACATCAGATGTGAAATATCTTAAAAATAATGATTTTACAACAGCTCCTGATAGACTAAATGATAAAATTGGTATTGATAAAGCTTTGTTTTTTAAGAATTTATTAGATAGTTGGTATGCTGATAAAAAAATAACCTATTTCGAATATATAACTGGTAAAAACGGTTATAACACTGTCATCTCTTATTATAAAGATAAAGGAAACTAATTATTGTTTGTTTTTTTGTAGTAGGTATATTGATAAAAAATTTTATGATCCATTATGCGAGGAGGGTGGTAATATGTCAAAATATTGTTTTAACTATGATTCTGGCGAATATGAGGACATTGATGAATCAGGTTACAGTAACACTCGTGGCGAATATGTTTATAATTGGGATGACAGTGAATATAAAAGGGAGCGCGAAGAAGAAAAGCGACGTGAAGAAGAGGAAGATAACCGACAAAAAGAAGAAGAACGACGACGAGAAGAAGACAACTGGTAAAACTATGATTACTAATTGAGGAGAAATAAGTAATGGACGGACAACCCGACTTTATTATCAGTGATGAACAGTCAATGTTATTTGCACAAGCAATCGCAGGAGACATTGAGGAGTATGTTAAAAACCACCAAGCAGAATATGAGTTATTTCTCTTGAATGAAAAAGATTGATGCGTTTCAGGGTGCGGGGATATGTTGAGTGTGCGGTGCTCTTGGAACGGAAACTGTCGTAATTCGAAGGAGAACCAAAAATGAAAAAAGTAATTGCTGTTATATTATCAATAAGTTTTGTTATGCTATTTGGCTGCAGCAAAGCCGGTAAGATAAATAATGTTTCTGTTGATTATGGAAAATCAGTAATTTATTCTGAGCAAGACATTGATTCTGCTATTGATGTAATTAAAAAGAAATTTTCCTCATGGGAAGGCTGTGAACTTCATTCGATTACTTACTCGGGCGACGGTATTAGCAAAGATAGTATCGACTACTGCAACGAGTTAAAGGAAGGTGCCGGTTATGATGAAAGTATCGTTTTTAAATCATCGTTTCGTTCGCCGAAAAACGGTGGAGGTGCTTGGGAACCAAATCAAGAATATTCTAATTGGAGTTGGTATTTAGCAAGAAAAGACAATGGGGAATGGAATTTACTTACGTGGGGGTATGCATAGATATCGATAATTTCAAAAATATCAATAATACGTATGATTTGATTTTAAGCCGGTAGAGGGAAGACTTACTACTGAACTGCTAAAACAGCAAATCCGTATAGCGTTACCTTGCTTATTAACAATTTAAGCAAAGGCCTATGAGTAACTTATTAATAGTCGAAGCCGTAAAAATATATGAAACTAATCCACAGTTACTTTCTATTATATTGCCGCATGACTTGGTCGAATACAGTAACTTAATATTCAATTTTTATGAAAGGAGAAAATAATACAACCACCGCCTAAATTGCGATGATTTTATTATATATGATGATATGAAAATAAGATGTTCATTTTTCATCGGTATTTTGTTCATTTCTGTTGGCTTATTATGCGGATGCATTTCAAAAACGACCGTAGACTTTGCGGATTCGGGTGATGAATTGTCAACGAACAACGAAAACACAGCATCGATTTCAGAAAGTGTGTTGGAATCATCAGATCAAATGTTGCCCTCACGTAATGTCTCATCCGCCTCATCATCAATTCGGCCGGGTTCTGTACAGGACACGAAATTGAGATTTGTTAGTGTAACAGAGAATATTGAGATCGCAGTCGGAGAACAAAGAACAATTAGCGCTTATATAATGCCACCCAACGTAAGGCATAGAACACATGTCAAAATAACCGTAGATGTTTCCGGTATTATTGAGTATGATTCCTCTGAATATAAAGGTGCTATTATGGAAATAAAAGGAATATCTGTTGGTGAATGTACAGTGACATTTAAGGGACCGAGAGAAGATATGATTGCAAAATCAAAAATTATTGTTAAAAATTCGAAAAATAATTCATCGCCTAAAATATCCGTGCCCCAAAAACCATCGCAGGCTAAGTAGAGTTTGCCAATAAATAAGCATTTTTGTTTCATAACCTTACGCAATACAAAATAATGATAAGGATTTTCTCATTTTTTAGTTATGAATATAAAGCAATAGGTGAAATGTCCATTATTGCTTTTATACATTGTCCTTGTTATCTTTTTTGAAAAGGAGAATACCATGAAAAGAAAATATCCTATATCCTTTTTTATCGGTGGCTTACTGATAAATCTTGCGAAATATATATTCATTGGCTTGGCAGGTGTCATATTTCTGATTATTGGATTTTTTGGAGTAAATATATGTAAAATAATTGGAATGGTTATTTTAGTTGGATATTCACTTTTATGTATAATAGAACAAATTGCGATCAGTATTGGAAGTTTAAAAGAAAGTAGCGATCCAGAATTAAATAAATTTTTAGACAACGCCTTTGGCGTACAAGATCAGGACGAAGCGACTCGTTCTAGCAGCCAAAGAATCATTGATTGGGTAGAAGAGAAGATTAAATCTCAAAATGATGATGAGAATAAAGGTGATAGCTGAATGGTTAATACACTAGTTTCTACTTCCCAAGAAGATCCAATCTCTTAGGCAGTGAGAGCATGCCACTATTATCAGTTATGATTGTTTAAATAAAAATTGATTCTTAAGAATTTTGTAAGGAATTTGACAAGTGAAATATCAGTTAAGTAGTTTATAATAGTAAATAAAATCATGATTGAACAAAGAACGCTGAAAGGAGCGTATGATTTAGTTGTTGACTATATCATACACAATTTACATGGCTGAACCTTTAATACCGAGCATTCTCGTGGTAGACGACGACAAGGATATCGTTACCGCCATTTGCAAGTTACTGGAAATGGAAGGCTTTAATGTAATCAAGGCATATAACGGATTTGAAGCACTGGACTGCATTTTAAATAACTCAGTGCATTTGATTTTGATTGATGTAATGATGCCAAAATTGGACGGACTTTCCGCAATGATTCAAATCAGGCAAACCCAAAATATCCCGATAATCGTTTTGTCTGCAAAATCTCAAGAAAGCGATAAAATTCTTGGCTTGTCCATGGGTGCCGACGATTATATTACCAAACCATATAACCCCAACGAATTGATCGCCAGGGTCAGGTCCAATCTTCGACGCTACCTCCATCTCGGGGACGTGAGTGGAATCTCAAGGGGAAATACCATCACCATTGGAGCGCTGACGCTTGACACCACATCCAGACAACTTTATGTCGACAACGATCCGGTTAAACTGACTGCAACAGAGTTAAAGATTGTAGAGCTTTTGATGTGTAATGCTGGCAGAATCTTTTCAGCGGATGAAATCTACAACAAGGTCTGGAACGAGGAAGCTTATGCGGTAGAAAACACGGTTATGGTCCATATCCGCCGTATTCGTGAAAAAATCGAAATCATTCCGAAAGAACCCCGCTATTTGAAAGTTGTCTGGGGAATAGGCTACAAAATAGAAAAAGCATAATATACAAAAACTCTTTGGGAGGACTACAATGAAAATATTATATAGCCGATACTGTAAAGCACTCACCTTCTTATTATTGATCGCTTGCATCACAATAATTGTTGCTATGGGAATGAACATTGCAAAGGAAAACCTGTCCAATATAAATTCTATTGAAAATCCGGATTTCAAAATAACAGCCGAATACCGGCAGCAGATGAGGAATTTATACAGCAAACTAAGTGTCATTGCAGATTTCTATCTGGTAAACAGAAAAGAGGATGGCACTACAGAATTAAGTTCTGAATTGAGTTCCTTTCAAAAAGAAGAATTGCAGAGGCTCGATATTCTGGATCAAAACAAGAAAATCCGAATCTTATCAGAAAATTTTATTTACTATATTTCTGATGGGGAAAAATATTTTTCGAACAGCGCTGTTCAACCGATGACAAAAGAATATCTGGAAGGAAATTTTGATACCTATTATTACCGGATTAAAAATAACATATTTGCATCCGATGGAGATAATATAGAAATTTTGAACAACCAAAATTCCCCATTGTATGACAGGCTGCTTATAGGACAATACAATCAGGAAAATAACATCCAACGTACGATATATCTGGCTCCAAAGAATGAATACATGCGTCAAAACCAAGAACAGATCGTAAAAGCAGTGTCACTGGTAAAAAACACAATATTGTATTTGATTCCACTTTTTGTATTTGCATTCCTTCTTATCATTCTGCAAATCATCATTACAGGAAAACTGATAAAAAGAGTTCTTCCGATGAAACGAACGGCAAAAATTCACAAAAAGGCCGTATTTACATCGAAGTAGTTGTATTGGAGATGCTGGCCTGCTTTCTCCTGGGATTTCTTCTGATAGCATATTATAGTATATTCAAGACTATGTTGGGATGGCTTACCCAAAATAATTTCCGCCTCTTCCAAATCATTTTCAGCCTTTCCTTATCCCTTCTTGCGGGTTTGATGTTTTTAGGGTTCTTGTATCTTATCCGAAGGTTGAAACAAAGAAATCTTATCCGAAGCAGCATCGCCTATTGTGTTTTAAAAGCATTCAGCCAGATAACTGTAAAATTCTGGCGGAACTATATCCTAATGGATTCTTATAAAAATCACACTATTGCAAAACGGTTGTTTATGCGACAGGTCGCATTTTTCTCATTGATGGGATTGGGTTTGTTTTTCACATTCGTATTAATTGTAACTGCTACGCCTTTTTTAGGACTGTTGTGGTTGATTCTTCTTTGCATTATGGTTTTTCTGTATATATATCAGTGTAATCAGGACTATAAGGAAATATCGATTTTGTGTGAACATATCAGTCAATTGTACAAAGGAAACAATGATTATAATTCTGTGGTATCATTTAATTCACCAGTAGCCGAGCCAGCAATGCAATTGAATAATATCAGCTGCGGTGTCAAAAAAAGTGTTGATCAACAAGTGAAAGCTGAACGTACCAAAATCGATTTGGTTACCAATGTGTCTCATGATTTAAAAACACCCCTCACCTCCATTATTGGTTACATTGATCTGCTGTCTAAGCAAGATCTAAATCCAGAAGCATTGGATTATGTCAAAATATTGGAAATAAAAGCGGACCGATTAAAGAAGATTGTTTCCGATTTGTTTCAACTAGCAAAAATCACAAGTGGAAACACAGAACTGAAATTAGAAGAACTTGACTGTGTTGTATTGATCAAACAAGTTGTTGCTGATATGGAGGATGCGGTTCTGGCATCGAATAAAACTATTAAAATGACTTTTGAACAAGAGAACGCTCCAATCTTTGCAGATGGCAAAAAGCTTTATCGTGTTTTTCAAAATCTTTTAGATAACACATTGAAATATTCTTTAGACGGTACCAGGATTTTTGTTGATCTAAAAAGAATCGGGGACGAGGTTGTGACAACTATCAAAAACACAGCGTCTTACGAATTGGACTTTGATGAACAAGAAATTCAAGAACGTTTCACAAGAGGCGACAAATCGCGTACTGGCGATGGAAACGGACTAGGACTATCAATAGCTAAGGGATTCACTAACGCTTGCGGCGGACATCTGGAAGTGGATATCGATGGTGATCTGTTCAAAGTATCAGTTTCATTCCCTATTAAATCACATGGTGAAATGGCTGACTTTTAATTGAATAAAGGCATTACAACCAATGAATCAATCCAGTATTTTTACAGCTCCATTGTCATGGAAATCAAACAATATTGTTCTTATGTTTCCACTAGGATCGCAAGCCTGAGCAAACAGAAGCTCATAATAAAATTTTGTAGGGTAAGCTTAATTTACTTTATCCCGCTTGGCACTGTACCGAGAAGATTTTCTGGCAATGCCATTATCACCATCAGTAATATTACTGCGTCTTGATTTTTCTTCTTGAACTTTCTCGAACTGTTCTTTTGATATTATTGCCGGATTGATGTTCGCTGATAAATATTTGTTTTTTTCACCAGTATTGGTTATTCGTTTTGGCTTTGGGAAACCGCTACTAAAAGTTTTAAAGACTATAACATCGCCGGTATACTTTTCGTTACTAAGCATTGTTTCTATGGACCTTTTACACCACGTATCTTTTCCTGACGGTGATTTTACACCTTGCTTTCCAATTTCCCGGACGATGCCGATAATACTAAGTCCTTGCAGGTACATATCATAAACGGATCTGACGATTTTTGCTTCATCTTCATTTATTTGAAGATTACCATCCTCCGCCTGATAATATCCATAGCACTTTCTTCGATATAGTTGAGATTCGCCTTTTTCAACTTTCCGGGTTATACCCCAGCGTATATTTATACTTTTGTTAGAGCTTTCCTCTTGAGCGGCGGCTTCAATCATAGTAAGAACCATCGTATTTTTGCCATCTGCAGTGTGGATATCTTCATTTTCAAAATATATGTCAACATTTAAATCTCTTAACTTGTTAATGGCATCTAGGGTAACAGCGGTATTTCTGCCAAACCTGCTAATGCTCTTTACAACAATAATGTCAAACTTTCCGTCTTGGCAATCTTGCATCATCCTTTGGAACTCAAGGCGATCTGATATATCACCTCCGGACTTAATGTCAATATATATATCCATAAGATACCAATCAACTTTACGGGCAACCAGACTTGTCAGATATGAAATCTGATTCGTCAGACTCTTTAGCTGCTCCGGACTATTTGTGCTGATGCGGCAGTAAATTGCAACACGTTTTGAAAATCTGATCAGTGGCGGAATTACCTTTACTTTTCTTTCCATACTATAAACCTCCGTGTGTTTCGAAATATTTTGCTTATTTCTAGTGATTTATGTATTAGCCTAATCAAAATTGAGTGCTTAACTTGATTTTATTGGTTTTTATTATGCACATAAACACACTGGAATACAAGCGTTTGAGATGATTTGTGTTAAAGTTTGGTATTAGCCTAAGCGGTTCATAACAGGTATCAATGTTTGATACAATGCAAAAAGCTCTTCATAGAAGAGCTTTTTGTGCGTTTAGGGGGAAAAGGACTTCCGCAAGGGATTCAAAGGAAGTCCTGTGCACCCCCCCTCAAGCAAAATCCGACAAATCGTTGAATAGTTTAGGAATAATTTATTTGTTTAAGAAAAGCGACATAAATTGTAGTTTGTACAAGATATTTTACCCCTGTAAGAACGGAAATCAGACCAAAATTTCAAGATGACAATACGCCTGCCAAGCGAATTAAAAAAGACGATTGGGAACGTTGAAAATATGATAAGAACTTGCGTGGGCAAACTCAAATTATATCAATAAGGAGTCATCAATTACAGATGACTCCTTTAACTTAAAAACTGCTATAATGTAAAATTGAGTGATGAAAAAAATGATTATACTGTTGGTATGGATTTGCTAGTATTACTTCTTGTAACAAAGAATGCCATCATGACTGACTTCTGTAAAACCTGAAACACTGTTAAAAACCTTACTAAAGCTCCGATTCATGTTCTCGTCATAACGTCTACAATATCCGTCATAAATAACTCCTCCCCCTGGCGCATATGAACCTTGGCTATATATAAAGAATGAATTTTCAAGAACTTTAATGCGCGCAAATTTTAATGCATCAAATTCTCTATCAATGCTAAAATCCGAATTGATGACCTTTAGGGTATCCGCTACAACCACGATTTTATTTTGAAAATAAGCAGCTCTAAGATTAAAGCTTTTAAAATTATTGACATTGGTTACTTTACCGTTTGGGTCAAGTTCACTTAAATACGAAATACCAGATTCGCCCTTGTCACCATGAAAAAGAATCTTGCCGTTTTTTGAAATATCGTCAATGTTAACATTTTTATATTCTTCTGCATAATATGTCCATTCAACCGAAAAATCATCCCTCAGTCGAGCTATGTACCATTTATAGTCACTCGAGAAACCTTCTGTGATATATCCGCCTAAAGGATAAACGTGAGTAAAACAGGTGGTAATGTTTGACAGGATAGGAGAGGTCGTTTTTTCTCCATTGATGTTTATAACACCATAAGAAGTGATATTGTTGGGAGAGGATATCAAATTTACAACCAATTCCCCTTTTGAATTTAGCATAAAGTTAGAATTGGAATTCTGGTCAAAATCAAAGTGAGAACTGAAAATCTCCTTCCCTGATTCACTGTAAGCGGTAACATCACCGTTTTTTGCGGCATAGAAAAATCTGCCGTCCGAAAGCGGAAAAACAATTCCGTAAACTGTCTTCGTGAGTTCAAAATTCTTCTTCCCGTTTTTATCGAATGAACTTATATACCAAGTTGTATTTTTTGAATTGTCGCTATTTTCATACGAAACCCAGTACACATACTTATCAGATTCGGCAAAAGACGATTTCTCACCTTTAAATGAAAAATTCACATTTCCATCAGAAGTCTTTGCCCTACATGAGGTTAAAAGGAAAATTGTCAACGCAATAAGAATAAGGTTTGTAAGAGTTTTCTTTCCCGTTTTCACTATAAGCTACCTCCTGCATGTTAGGTAAATACTATTGGGTAATTGTTATAACATAAATAAAATAATATTTCAAATAAAAATCAAATGGATAAATCTAAGGGTTCTGGTGCAAATAAACCTACCACTTTCCCCAAATCACAAATTTAACAGAACCATGCCTTTGCCAACCAGTTTTCAGGCGACGCAAAAAAGACTATTGACCAGTTTTATCTCTTTAAGCACATTTTTTGTCTCAGCCTGACCTTTGTGAATCATATGCATGACTTCAATTACGGAAAGGCTTCCGGTATATATATCTTCTTAAATATGTTTTCCGGCTTGTTTTCCATTCAAAAATCACAGAATAATGCGTAGTTTTCAATTGAAATTTCACGAATGTTTTGGTATAATTACGTAATAAAAAAACTTGGAAATGTTTGTTATTGTTGAATATACAACAATAACAAACAATTTGATAAACGATAATTGTCCAACTAAAATAATTGCAAAACACCATTAGAAAATTATTAAAATTGAAAGAAAGCTGAGAATAAAATCATTGAAAGGAGCGTATGATTTAGCTATAAGCTGATTCATACAAGACTATAATGGAAAGGGAAAAAATAGATTCACTCAAAAACAAATTTGATAATATAATACACAAAACAGAAGAAAACTTTGAATTTTGGAACGCTCGTGAATTACAAGAGCTTTTAGGGTACAAGAGATGGGAGAATTTCGAAACAACAATCAATAGAGCTATTACTTCATGCAAAACTACAGGTATAGAACCCTTGGATCATTTTCGTGAGGTCACGAAAATGATATGCTTAGCTAAAGGTGCTAAAAGAAAAATAGTAGATATTATGCTCACAAGATATGCATGTTATCTTATAGCTCAAAATGGAGACACAAAAAAGGAAGAAATCGCTTTTGCACAAAGCTATTTTGCAATTCAGACGAGAAAACAAGAGCTCATTGAGGATCGCATGAAGCTTCTTGCAAGAATGGACGCAAGAGATCAATTGAGAGAATCAGAAAAACAATTATCGCAAAACATTTATGAACGAGGGGTTGATGATGCAGGATTCGCACGTGTCCGCTCAAATGGTGATAAAGCATTATTTGGAGGTTTTGCAACTGCAGATATGAAAGGAAAACTTGATGTTAGTGATAACAGAGCGTTAGCAGATTTTTTACCAACTTTAACAATTGCTGCCAAAAATCTTGCTAATGAAATGACTAATCACAATATTGTTCATGATGACTTGTTTGGAGAAACATTGATAACAGATGAGCATATTCAAAACAATACAAGTGTTCGTAATATGCTCGGGAAACGCGGGATAAAACCGGAGTTGTTACCAGCAGATGAAGATATAAAAAAACTTGAACGCAGAGTAAAATCTGAAGAAAGGAAACTTGCTAAAGAGGCAGGTAATTTACCCAAAAATATTGAGGATAAAGGGAGGTTTGATAATGAAAAATCTGAAAATGAGTAAAATCAATCACCCATTGAAGAAATAAAGTAATGATAACAGGCATTTTTTGATTACAAGACTAAGTTGACAGGAATATTTATACCAAAAAACAATGGAGGAATTTTATGAACAGCAATTTTTCACTTAATCAATACGAGATCCGCAGAAAGTTTTTCAAGGTATTTGGAGCGTCATTCAAAATAATAGACACTGAAGGAGCGCTTAGATTTTTCGTAAAGCAAAAGGCATTTAAGCTCAGGGAGGACATCAGGGTCTTTTCCGATGAGACAATGGCAACCGAATTGCTCTTGATAAAGGCCAGGAATATCATTGACTTTTCTTCGGCTTATGATGTCGTAGATTCTCAGACAAATATAAAAATCGGTGCCTTCAAGCGTAAAGGGTTCAAGTCTATTATCAAGGACGAGTGGATTATTCTGGATATAAACGACATGGAAATAGGCAAAATACAAGAAGACAGTATGCTAATGGCATTGCTCAGAAGATTCCTTACGACACTTATTCCACAGTCTTTTGACGGACTTATAGGACAGACAAAGGTGTTTACTTTCAGACAAAAATTCAACCCTTTTGTATTAAGGATGATTCTGGACTTCAGCGAAGACACAATGAATCTACTCGACAGAAGACTCGGAATAGCTGCAGGAGTATTGCTTGGTGCAATCGACGGAAGACAGAACAATTGATTTTCAAATTGGTTGTTTTGCTTCAACCACTTTTCTTGTTGATATGGGTTGGAAAGGCCTCGGCGTATCCGAAAATTTATAGATGGTAATAATCATTGCAACGGGCAGAAAAACATCCACACCCTAATATCAATAAGGATAGCTACTTCATGATAATTTTTGACAAAATCTATTAATGTCGATATTAGAGGTGTATAATATAGTTAGGTTTGACGGGAACTGATTTCATTAGACTTGCAAGTCAATTTATAGAAGAAATAATTTTACTTTAAATCGAAAAGCGGCGGCTCAAAGCTGCTACAATTAAAGGGGAGGTTTTTACTATGAAATTGAAACTATGGCAAAAGAACGTATTATCTGCTCTGGTTATCATGGTTGGTGGATTCATTTTATTCAATGTGGCTTTTATGTTGGCTTATCTGGTTAACATGGCATATCGATTCGCAGCCAGTTCATTTGTTGACGGAACTGACAATGTTAGCTTTGTTCAAGGAATCTGGCATTATATTTTTATTATCATAGTACTTGTTATTTCATGGTTTGTTCTGCGTTCTAAGCTTGGCGACCTTGCAAAGGCAACATACTTTACAATGCCAATGGCTGTGGTGCTTACTGAAGTCGGACTGCAGCTGTTTGAGATGCAGGCTTTGGTCTGGGTCGTCGGTGCTGTAATTGTCGCTGCGGTTCTTCTTTATCTTTATAAGACAAAACGCTCATGGATGTATCATTTTGCAACACTTTATGTCGCTGTGGTTATGGCTGTTGTTGTATTAGCGGGAATTGAAATATAACGAAAAAGCCAAGCCATTGAAACAATATCTGACGAAAAATCCAAGCCATTGATATAGAGATCAGACGAAAAATCCAAGCCATTTAAACAATATCTGACGAAAAATCCAAGCCATTGAAATAGAGATCAGACGAAAAACTCAAATAGTTGAATATGTTTTGCAAGAGTTAGTGATTATCTTGAATCGCTTGTTAATTTTGCCTGTGATTTTCACTTAGTGATTTTCAGTATCTAATTTTGCGAAAAATAGTGCAGAAATCTCAAATAATGGTAAAATATAGAAATGACAAAAAATCACATTTGCTTTATTAGCAACAACGGAATTATTTATATTGCTTATGCTTGATTTTTATATTGATTTTCAAACACTAGAAAGGAATGTATGAGGGCTTTTGAGCAGGTCATACATGGGCAAAACAAAAATGAGGGACTACAAATCAGAAATTGCAAGCGAACTTGAGAAAATCACTTCAATTGAAGCGGACAAAATATATTCACTAATTGAGATACCTCCGCAAAAGGAGATGGGAGACTATGCATTCCCGTGTTTTTCACTTGCAAAGACCATGCGTAAGTCACCTGCGGTTATTGCCTCTGAAATATCCGAATCACTTAAAGGTAAACTTGCCTTTATTCAAAATATTGATGCGAACAGCGGGTATTTGAACTTGTTTGTACGTCCGCAGGCCTTTATTTACGAAGTCACAACACAGACCATACAGGACGATTCAATGGCGGGCTCCTCAAAAGCAGGTGAGGGTAAGACTGTTCTTGTTGAATTTTCATCACCGAATATAGCAAAACCGTTTCACGTCGGACATGCTTTCACTACGATCCTTGGAAACGCTTTGAACAACATTTACAGACACCTCGGATACAATACTGTTAAACTTAATCATCTCGGTGACTACGGTACACAATTCGGCAAGCTTATAAGTGCGTATAAAAGATGGGGAGATGAAACTGCTCTACTGGAACACCCAATCAAGGAACTGCTTAGAATTTATGTCAAATTTCACGATGAAGCCAAGCAGAATCCCGCACTTGACGACGAAGCCAGGGTTTATTTCAAGAATCTTGAGAACAAAAGCGCCGAGGAGGTTGCACTCTGGGAGAAGTTCCGTACACTCAGCCTCATGGAATTCAACGGAATATATGAGCGGCTGGGTGTCTCATTTGATGATTTAAACGGTGAAAGCTTTTATAGCGACAAGATACCGGAAGTTGTATCGATGCTGAAAGAGAAGAACATACTTGTTGAAAGCGACGGTGCACAGGTGGTCATGCTTGACGAGTTCGGACTGCCGCCTTGTATTATTTTAAAGTCCGACGGTACCACAATTTACGCCTCTAGAGATATTGCGGCGGTTTTGTATCGCATCAGGACTTATGATTTTTTCAAGAACATTTACGTTGTTGGAAGCCCGCAGGCTCTTCATTTCAAGCAGGTTTTTGCTGTTGTTAAGAAGATGGGCATCGACAGGGCTGATGATTGCATCCACGTAGGATTTGGTCTGGTCAAGTTTGCAGACGTCAAGTTTTCAACCCGTGAAGGAAATATTATATTGCTTGAGGATCTTTTGAACGAATGCGTGTCCAAGACTTTTGAGATTATCAAAGCCAACCAGGAGGAACGCAAGACCGATATGAGCGACGAAGAGATGGCTATCGCCGCCGAAAGAATAGGAATAGGCGCTGTTATTTACACATTCTGTAAGAACTCAAGAGAACGGGACATAGTGTTTTCCTGGGATGAAATGCTCGATTTTGAAGGGGATTCCGCCCCCTATGTCATGTACTCGTATGCACGTTGTCAAAGCATTGTAAGAAAAGCAGCAGAAAAGGGCATTGTTATTGATGAAATCCCTTTAGAGCAATTTGACAGCATCGAAACCGAAGAGGAGTTTGCGCTTGCCAAGCTGATTTACGGGCTTAAGGACAGCATCGAAAATTCCGCTTCAAGCAATGAACCGTTTATCCTAGTCAGACAGATTAATTCCATAGCGAGAGCTTTTAACAAGTTTTACAACAATTCTCCGATTCTAAATAATCCGGATGAGAAGATAATGAAAGCTAGAATAGCCATTTGTCTCTCGACAAGTGTTGCAATCAAGACAGGATTGGAGCTGCTGGGAATCAAGACCGTCGAGAGAATGTAGAAGAATGACAGGCTAAATGCAGCTGTTATGGGCATTTGTTAAAATACTACATGTGAATTTGTACCTCGGAAAAGATAGATATTTCAGCTATATATGACATTTCATGCAATACATTTCAGGTTGAGGAATAAATTTGGATTGCTAAGGTCGTATAGAACACACTTTGCTATTATTCCAATAAGTTAATAAATTCTAAGATATTTCGTCATATTTACAAGCGCAAAATGTTTGCTTTTACGCGTAAAAGTAACTATAATGTTACATAGAATGCAGGAGATTTAAATGAAGAAAGTTTTTGCTTTTGTAATAGTTGTTTTTATGTGCCTGTCGCAGTTCGGATGCTATACCAACGAACAGACAAAGGTATCGAACATTACTTACAGGCTTGATAGCAACGACGACTATACAGGCTTTAGATACCTGCCTAAAAATTATACTGCAGAACAGGCCCAGAAGGATGGATACCTTGTCAAGGTGAATTTCAAGACTGTGAGCGGACTTGAGGCGTGGAATTCATTTTTGAAGGATTCCAGTCAGGGCAAGAATGCTGCTATCCGCATTGTCAATATTTGGAACGAGACAGTGTACTATAGTGATTTGTTTTTTAAAGACGGCAATTACAGAGTTTTTAACTCCGACTCGAACGACCTTCAGGATTATAAATTCACACATCTCTTGCAGTTAACAGGAACACTCCCGAATGCGGCCAAGAGCGGCAAGGTTGTTATAATAACAGACGACGAAAATTTAACATACAAGGATGTCATGTGGTCATATTTTTCCAGTGACTCCGAATATTCAAAAAACATTTCGTCTTTTAAGCTTGTTATAATGGACTAAGTCTCTCGGAATATTCACGATAAAGTTTAATATAGGTTCTATAGTTTTCGAGCGACACATCAGGCGGGGTCTGGTGGTCAACCGAAGATATGAAGCCGCCCATTTTCATCGCAGGCAGCAATCTTTCGAACTCTTCACGCATTGCAGCTTCGCCGTTTTTCATAACCATTTTGTCATATGCACCGATGAAAAGAAACTTAGGAAAAGCCTTTTTTAGTGCCAGAACATCAACACCGGCCTGCCTTTCAAGAGGCAGAAGACCGTCAACACCAGCTTCAATAAGCCAAGGGATCATTTCGGTAACATCGCCGTCGGAATCCACTATGACCTTTATACCTTTTTCGTGGAATTTAGGAATAAGCTGCTTATAATAAGGCATTACGAATTCATCGAACAGGTCCTTGGATAACATAGGACCGTGGTTGTAGGACATGTCTTCTGCAAAAGTCATAAAATCCGGTGTGTGAACTTCACAGATCGCATCCAGATGCTTCAAAATGAAATCGGTCAAATCCTGGTTCATCATATGCATCAGTTCAGGCTCGTCATAAAAAGCGTAGAAGTGATTTTCTATACCAAAAAGAGTTCTCGGATACCAGAAAAATCCTTCATAGGTTATCCAGGAAACCATTTCGCCACTGTCATGGCGCTCCTTGTAATAATCGAACTGAGGTTTGACCCTTTGCAAAACATCTTCCGGATACAATGTTTTCTTAAGCTCCAGATAATCCTCCAATGTCTCCATGATAGGCGCACCATGAGATTTAGCCAGCGGAGTCGCTTCTGTTTTAATAGGGATACCGGTCTGCGACAAGAGATCAAGACCAAGGGACTGACCAATCTCACCATACTTCATATTCCCGATATCAAGTCCTTCTGACATCCAACGGATGAGTGACAAATCCCAGAATGGAGCCCACTCGTACATGGGGCTTCGGTCGACTGGTTCGAAATTCATTATGCGCTTGAAACGCTCGCGGTTAGTGAGTCTGTCGTTGTTTTTCATCTTGTCCTCCTGTAATCAAATGAAAATATATAAACTCTAAAACATATTTTCTAAAACTTTTGTTAATATCTATTGGTTTATGAAATTTATTTTTTACATTTATAATGTTATAATATTACAGTTGCAACGAACTGATAAGTAGGCAAAATCATCATTATGGGGGACGAACCGTTCATTTTTATTTCAATAGACTTATATTGATTCGAAATCAAGCGCTAAGCAGGTATATTGTAAAGAAATCCAAACTAAAACGAGTCAATGTAATATTAAGTGATACAGACTAAAACGAGTCGATATTTTATTAAGTGATACATACAAAACGAAAGGTGAACTAAATGCCTGAGATAGTTTATGAATTAGAAAAGCAGAAGTTGAGCGGAAAATATGAATCAGACGGGATTAATGAATTTCCGGTTACGAAATCCAATTTAAGGGCTAAATTCTATGCCAATCGCGTGATTTGCGAGCAACCTACAGACTATCATTCTCATAATTTTATAGAAATTGCTTTTGTCGAGGATGGCGAAGGGATGCATCAAATTGGTGAAGAGACTATTCCTTGCGGCAAAGGGGATATATTTTTACTGAATTGTTCGGTAAAGCACAGATTCATACCCGCGAAGGACAGAAGCCTTACAATATGTAACTGTGTGTTTCTGCCGGAATTTTTCGATTACAGCCTTGTCGGCAATAAAAGCTTTCAGACATTGTCGAACATATATCTTTTTCGTTCGTTTTTCGTAGAGGACTGCCGTTCATATATCAGATTTGCAATTCCAGATCAGGATTTTGTCAAAGTCAATGGGTTGATAAATGACATATATATTGAATTCAATACTGAAACCACGGGATTTCTTGAACTTATCAGAGCCTATATGATAGAACTACTTATTTATATTTTGAGAAAAACACAAAATGACACCGCCATAACCTCGTTTTCTTCTTTCAACAAGGATATAAGCCCGTTCGTCAACCAGAAGATAATTTCGTATATCGAGGAGCATTTCAAGAGTGATGTTACGATAGGCGACCTGGCCGTAATGTCGTTTCTCAGCCCGGCTCAGTTTTGCAGGATATTCAAAAAGACTACAGGATATACTGTCAAGGAGTTCATGCAAAAAACCAGAGTGGAGGTTGCATGCAAAATGCTGCGTGAGACCAATAAGACAATCGGCGAAATTTCACTTGCCGTAGGATACAGCGATTTCAAGTACTTCACGAAACTTTTTACCAGAATAATCGGCAATACACCATCGGCTTTCAGAAAAGAAAATTTAAATGCTTAGGAGATGAAACGTGCAGCAAAAAGACTTACCGGACAAATTTTTAACAGAAATGAAAAATATATTCGAATCCCATAACAGACAAGATGAATACATGAGTTTTATCAACTCGTTTTCAGGTGATTATGTTCGTGGAATAAGGATGAATTCGCTAAAGGTCAAGAGTGCTGAAGAGTTTTTACTTCTGTATGCCAAGATGAACAGGGAATTAAACGTTGATTGCAGTGACGAAATAGATAGAAAAGAAGAATACAGGTCGGAAAATGCAATTGATAGCAAATCAGAAAATGTAAATGACTGCAAATCAGAAACCGTAACCGATAGCAAATCAGAAACCGTAACCGATAGTAAATCAGAAACCGTAACCGATAGCAAATCAGAAACCGTAACCGATAGTAAATCAG
>CAZZCN010000016.1:18285-41841 GCA_964652975.1 uncultured Oscillospiraceae bacterium
AAATCAGAAACCGTAACCGATAGCAAATCAGAAACCGTAACCGATAGTAAATCAGAAACCGTAACCGATAGCAAATCAGAAACCGTAACCGATAACAAATCAGAAAAAGGACAAAATAAAAAGACAGATAGTATTTTATCAGGAAGCCTCGAAAAGGTTCCCTGGTCTTCAGATGGATTCTATATATCAAATGATATTTTCCCGGGCAGACATCCTTTTTACAAGGCGGGTGTTTTTTATCTTCAGGAGCCATCCGCGATGATTGTAGCATATGTCCTGGATGCAAAGCCGGGTGACATGGTTTTGGATATATGTGCCGCACCTGGCGGCAAAAGTGTCAAGATAGCTGCTGATATGAAAGGCGAAGGTGTTCTTTTTTCTAACGATATCAACGAAGACAGAGTGAAGGCATTGCTCAAGAACATCGAACTGGCGGGATGTCCCAACTGCATCGTTCTGAACGAAACACCTGCCAATCTTTCTAATAAACTCGAGGGAGTTTTCGATAAGATCCTCGTTGACGCCCCGTGTTCAGGAGAGGGGATGTTCCGCAAAGACCCTAATGCTACCAAAAGCTGGCAAAAATTCGGACCGGATTCCTGTGTGGTAATGCAAAGGGATATTTTGAACTGCGTGGACAAAATGCTAAAGCCTGGCGGCATCCTTGTATATTCGACCTGCACTTTCAACACTTTCGAAAATGAGAAGATGATTGAGTGGTTTTTGGATAACAACAGCGACTATGAGGTTGAACCAATTGAAAAGCTCGAATCTCTAATGGAAAATGCAGGACTTGACGGCGCTTTTTCAGATAATACCAGGCTCAAAGGTGCAATCAGGATTTTACCGCATAAGGCGAAGGGCGAGGGGCATTTTTGCATAAAATTGCGCAAGAAGGCGGGTCCTATAGCTGAGAACTTAAATGCAATCACCACGTCTTTGGCTGTCGACAAAAACAACAGAACAAGAGGATATAAAAACAGCAGCAACGACAAATCAAAAACCATAGCCACTGACGAATTTTCCAGAGAGGAATTTGTGACCGCTTTCGGAAAATTTGCTGATGAATTGCTGTCTGCCTCCTGCCTTGACAGACTTCACAGAAATTTCAAGGAATACCTCAAAATATATAACGGCCATGTATACACACTGCCACGGCAAATACCGTTGCTAGATGGACTGAAAGCCCCCAAGAAGGGTCTTTACCTGGGCAGACTAAAGCAGCTCAGGGATTCATGCGTTTTCGAACCATCACATTCATTTGTCTTGTCACTTGACTATAATGATTTCACAAGAATACTGACATTTTCGTCTGATGACTCGATAATAACCAAATATTTAAAGTGTGAGACAATATCCTTTGACGAGGATATTATTGACAAAAACCGCGAACTGCTTAATCATGAAGGATATATAGCGGTTGCCGTGGATGAATTTGTATTAGGCTGGGGCAAAATAATGAAAGGCGGAATGATGAAGAATCTTTATCCTTCCGGTTGGGTCAACTAGACAATAATGAAAAAATCACAGACAGAAAAATTAAAACAGACATTGTCGTTTTTTAGCAGTGTATTCACCAATAAGGCCGAATTACAAAGGATAGAAATAGAACTTGGCACAGGCAAAAATATATATAAAAGTGAGATCCGGAATCTGGAATCGAATGCCGATGGTTTTTATGAATTGAAACTTGTCGGGAAGACGCTGAAGATCGACCCAGCGGATCTTGTTGAAGTGCTGGCCAATGAAGCTTCGCCATATGATAAAGTGGTGATTTCGATATTTTTCGCCGATTCCGGAAGGCGGATAGAAGCAGATGACAAAAATGTCAAGGTGACGAACATTATCGATGCTGCAGATTCAAAGAATAATGCATCGGGATCGGACAAGTTCGGATTCGGGGAAATAAACCACGGTGTTTCGGCCAAACGTGACTATTATATAAGGGTCGATGAAGCCCGTACACTACTTAATGCGATAGGAATATTGGACGAAAACGGGAAGGTTAGAAACGACAAAATCCGCAAATACAATCAGATAGACCGGTTTGTCGAGATCATAGACCCGATAATCCGAGGCCTTATAGAGCGGAAAGCGAAAGTTCTCATACTCGACCTGGCATGCGGAAAGTCATATCTTTCGTTTGTCCTTAATTATTACATTCGTGAAAAGCTTTCCTACCCATGCGAATTCATCGGACTTGACCGGATGGATGAAGCCATAGATGCATCAGTGGCGCTGGCGGCAAAATTGAAATATTCCAATATGACATTCACCAAAATCGACCTGGAGAAATACGAACACGCCAAGGAAGCACCTGCTCTTTGTATCAGTCTTCACGCGTGCGATACAGCTACAGACTATGGAATTTTCACTGCGATAAAATCAGGGTCCAGGTCAATCATCTGCGTTCCTTGCTGCCAGAAGGAACTTTTAACAAGTGATTTCTCATTTGATGAACTGGGCGGGAATATCTTGAAACACGGCTTGCTAAAAGAAAGATTTTCCAGCCTTTTGACTGATTCCATGAGGCTATTGCTTATGGAGGCATGTGGATACAAAACTTCGATCATGGAATACATATCGCCTCTTGATTCACCCAAAAACATACTGATCAAAGGCATAAAAGCCGGCAGCATCAACCGAAAATCATTGGATGAATATCATCGGTTGAAGGTACAGCACAAATGCGACATAACACTTGGAAAACTGCTAAAGACGAGCGGGATAATATGAGGAGTATTGAATTGCCAAACGCTGTGGATGAGATTGTGCAATAAACAAAGCGTAGCCCGAAATCATCATTTTGGGCTGATGCTTAATAACAAGCTGCAAAGCAAGAAGGAAAAAATTATATTGTAAGAGCCGAAAACAATAAATGAAGAGGAAGGTCACAAAATGAACGATAAAAAAGATAAATTTATAGTTGCAACAAAAAACAGAGACAAATTAATTGAAATCAGAGAAATACTAAAAGATTTTCCGTTCGAAGTCATATCAATGGCCGAAGCTGGATTTGACGAAGAAATTGAAGAAAACGGCAAGACATTCGAAGAGAATGCCCTTATCAAAGCAAGGGCGATACACAGCAAAACCGGCGGATACGTGATGGCCGACGATTCCGGACTATGTGTAGATGCATTAGATGGTGCTCCCGGGATATTCTCCGCAAGGTTTGCCGGTGAAAATGCCTCCTATGACACGAAGATCAAAAGGCTTTGGGAAATGCTTGATGAATCCCACACATTAGACCGTACAGCGCGGTTTGTGTGCGCGGTTGCAGTAATAAGACCCGACAATTCTGAATTTACTGTAAGGGGAGAGTGCGAAGGGGTTATACACGACAAAATCATCGGCGTGAATGGTTTCGGATATGACCCGATTTTCTATATGCCAGAGCACATGATGACTACAGCACAGATGTCACCTTCGATGAAGCACAGCATCAGCCACAGGGGAAGAGCGCTACGCAAAATGGTGGAGGTTCTGTCATTTTCTTCCTGATATGATATTGACGTTGCAGGGCTTTCGTGGTATATTATCTGTCACGCACACATGTTCGCTCACCGTGGACATACACACTTGGAGGATTAAGTTGAAAGACAGTGACTATTATCTGATAAAATCCGATGTACTTCCGGAAGTATTCAAAAAAGTAATGGAAGTTAAAAGACTGCTGAGTTCCAAGAAAGTGAATTCTGTGAACGAAGCTGTTAATTCCGTTGGCATGAGCAGAAGCGCATATTATAAGTACAAGGACTTTGTACTGCCTTTTTACGAGACATCAAGGGGGAAGCTTGTTACAATAGTTTTCGTCGTGGAGGATTTCCCCGGAATACTGTCAGGAATAATCAATTCAATGGCTGACGCCAAGGCCAACATACTGACAATCAACCAAAACATACCTATAAACGGACTGGCGGACGTTTCAATAGTAATTGAGACGAACAAAATGGTCATTCCGCTTGAAGATCTGATAATCGAACTTTCGAAAATACCGGGGGTGAGGTCACATAGAATACTGGCAAGGGAATAGAATCAATCTAAATGGAAATATATTGGATAATAAGAATTATTGAAGAATCAGTAAAAATAAGTATAATAATCATTCTTTACAAGCAGAACATAAAATCAAGTCTAAGTATGTAAAACAGTAAAAATAATCAATTAAAAAATACGAATGGATTAACAAATAAGACGGATTATGACAAAATTTATATAAGGTGAGGCATTTATGATTAACGTAGCAATACTAGGATATGGAGTGGTTGGTTCCGGAGTGGCTGAGGTCTGTGATATGAACATGGATTCGATCACAAAGAAAGTCGGAAAACAGATTTTTATAAAGAAAATATTGGATATAAGGGATTTTCCCGGCGATCCTTTCGAGGACCGTCTGACCAAAAACCCTGACGATGTATTTAACGATCCTGATATTTCTGTTGTTGTCGAGACGATTGGCGGAATTAACATAGCATATGAATTTACTATGAGAGCTCTGAATGCCGGTAAAAGTGTAATAACATCCAACAAAGAGCTTGTGGCTACACATGGACCTAAGATACTGGCTCTTGCCCACGAAAAAAAATTGAGCTATCTCTTCGAAGCAAGCGTCGGAGGCGGGATACCCATTATACGGCCTCTTATCAAATGCCTTTCCGCTGATAGGGTGAATGCGATATACGGAATTCTCAACGGCACGACGAATTATATACTGACCAAGATGGAAAGAGAGAATGTATCCTTTGAGAACGCGCTTGAACAGGCACAGAAGCTAGGGTTTGCTGAACAGAACCCGACATCTGATATCGAAGGACTTGACACCTGCCGCAAAATTGCTATTTTATCCAGTATTGCAACCGGAGAATTTATAGATTACAGGCAGATATATACTGAAGGCATCAAGAAAATTACAGACCGCGACATTTTATATGCGAACCATTTGGGCTACAAAATCAAACTGATAGCTATGGCGAAACTAGGCAGCAATAATATAATCGAGACCATTGTAACACCGGCATTATTATCATCTGAGAATCCTCTTACAGTTGCGAACGATGAATTCAACGCAATTCTCGTCGAAGGCAACGCACTTGGTCCGGCCATGTTTTATGGGAAAGGCGCAGGCAAAATGGCTACCGCAAGCGCAGTAATGGCTGATGTTATCGAAGCGGTTTTGCATATCAATCTCACACCTCATATGTTGATATGGGAACAGACAAAGTCAGTTAAGGTAAAGAGCCATGATGAATGCTCCGTTAAGGCGTTTATCAGACTTGAAGACGGTGAAGCTGCCAGACAGATTATCAATCAATTTGAAATCTGCACCGATATCACCTTCCTCCAAAAGGAATTTGACGGCGAGATAGCAATACTGGTTGGAAGAATCACTCCGATAACAGAGAAAAAACTATTCGGCATACTTGGCAAATCACCATCATGCCTGTCAGTAATTCGTATTTTGTAAGTCTTGATAATGAATAGCAAAAATAAGACAATAGCAAAAAAGTAATCATGCTGATATTGCATAAGGAAGAGCTGCTTGAATAGATTATTTAATAAAATAAAAATAAACCGTATAAAAATTCTCAATTTTATTTTGCTTTCAGGGTGGATGCTGTTCATTTTTCTGAACTCATCAAAGGACGCAACGCAATCATCTCTTGCAAGCTCTGAGTTCACACATTCATTGCTCAATTTTCTAACGAACATCGGACTTGCTAATGCCTGTGATATTAATTCTGCGGAATTTGCAGCTTTTGAGGGCAATGTAAGAACGTGTGCCCACTTTGTTGAATTCATGGTGCTTGGGCTGCTGTCATATCAGTTTTTTCGGGCTTATTACGACAGAAAATCTATATATAAAATTTTGATTCCTGTTGCAGGAAGCATTGCCTACGCTATAACTGACGAATTACACCAGCTGTTTGTACCAGGAAGGGCGTGTGACATTTTTGATGTCATGGTGGATACCGCCGGAATAATAACCGGAGTTTTGATTTTTCATTTGCTGACTGTTTTAGTACAACGAAGAAAAACTATTGATAAAAACACCGTACCAAAATCGGTACTGACGAAAAGAGTGCGTTAAGCAATGTTGCAATTACCATGGTAGGTCTGAATTAATTAGAAACAAGAATACAATTTGAATAAAAAGCGCTACAACCAAATGAATCAAATGGTTGTACCGCTTTTATAATAAACCCGGTTTTTTAACAAACCCGGTTTTCGTTTTACAAAATATTATTTATGTAATCATGATACCTTTTCTCGAGGTCACTCATCAATTCGCTCATCTCGATCTGCAGATTGGAGACAATCTGGTAATCCTTTGTCTCGATTGCGTCTTTTATCCTTGTGAAAATACATTTATCGGTTTCTGTATCCTTGGCAAGCATTTTCTTCAATCTAACTATCTCGTTCCAGCGAAGATTGTCTATCGAATACATTTCTTTTCCGTTGTCGTGAATTGCGACACACGACCTCACTATTCCAAGGTTTTTAGGAAGGATTCTGTCCGAAAGTTCCATTTTCCACATTCTGCGCATGGCCTTTGAATATGATTCCAGAACTTTATCTGTGAATACTTCCGACGATGTGAGAATTCCAAGTCCGCTGGTGTTGGTAAGGAGACGGGAAAGAGTTTCAAAAACGGTAGCCGGTGGGACACCGAACAACCTGTTGCGTTCTTCATCGGTATAAGCCTTGAATATATCACTTTCAGTGCGGTAAAGCCTGTCTTTGAGGAGGTAATCGGAATCCTCCCCGTATTCTTTGCAAAATTCATTTTCGAGAGCATGGATATCCTTGCCGCTTTTAACTGCATATTCGATACCGTGCAGTGCACACTGATAAATTGCGCCCAGGCACAAGTATACATTGGTGTGCGGATTGGGGGAACGTAATTCGAAACGGGTGGACAAAGGAGACTGTGGACTTCTAATCAGACCTAGAAGAACAGTTCGGTTTCTAGAAGGTGTGTCAACGTTTTTGCCTAGAGAAGCAACCGGGTGGGTAGGCGCTTCAAATCCAGGCTTAAGACGGTTGAATGCGTCATTGCTGGCAGTGATGAAAGGGGCCAGGACATCATAGTTCCTGACAATACCCATAAGAGCACCCATGCCGATTGTGTTAAGAAAGTTTCTGGTGAAATCCGCAGGAGAAAACAGATTGATCTTCTTGCCGCTTTTAAGCAAGGCAACTGCATTGACGTGTATGTGCTCGCCGCTTCCGGCAACCCCTTCAACCGGCTTTGCCATAAAAGTCGCTTCCAACCCATAGAGCCTGAAAACCTCCTTGATAAAAACCCTTGCAAAAAGTTCATTATCCGCAGCCTGTAGTGAAGATGAATACTTCCAGTCTATTTCAAGCTGCTCCATAATGTTATATAGACCGCCGGAATCACGTATGTGTGCCTTGACACCGCCGACCTCCTTATGACCCATTTCGGGTTTGAAGTCATACTGGTCAAGGAGTTCGATGGACTGCTCAAGGGCCGTTCTGACAACGCCACGTGTTCTTTTCCAATACTGCTCCTTCATTCCCTGGGAAACAGAAAGCTGTTCAACGACTATTTTATTGTCTGGTGTTCTCACCCAGAACTCCAGTTCTGTAGCTGATGTAAGGGAAATGCGGTCTATATCATCAGGGGTGACACCCCATTGGCTGCATAGCTCCGGTCTGGCCCTAAGCAGTTCCATCATTTTGTCGTGAAAATAATCTACAGCACGTTTAAGTATTGAGCGGGAACACACCTCATAACCATTGTGCATAAGAAAACACGGTATTCTTAAAGTTCCGACAGGCAGACCGGTATCACCGCAAAGATTTTCGTAATTGTAATCGACAAACCAGTTTACCGACAAATCTGCAATAAAATCGACCTTGCCGTCATTTAATGTCGCTATGCCGGGCAATACAACCGACGATCCGTCAGTCTGAACCGCTCCGTTCAGGTAGTCCTCTATGTTTTCGAGAAAAAGAGAAACGGGAATCCTTTCATCAGTGTCATTACCCGCCAGATCAATACCTACAAAGGACACAAACCTGACTTCGGTGTGCCTTGACAACTCATGGCTGATAATGTCGAAAGAGTGCTTTTCTTTCGGCAAAACATATAGCAGACTTTTGTTGATACAAAAATTGTGATTCATGATTACCTCCTGCATATTCTATTCTATTCAAATGCTGTCTTTACATTTTACACTAAAATTTCACAAAAACATATATAAAATTACTCAATCCATGTCTTTATCAAACACCAAAACGGCACTGGCCGAACATATGATGCATATATGGTGGAAATGCACAATTAATCATGTTACAAAAGCAAAATTCACCTATTATTAAAGCATTGCTACATTAACACTGTAATGATATAATTTGTTCGCAGGAATTTCAAAACTGAAAGTTTTTGCACTTATCATTGCTGGTAGAACTGGTAGAGTATGAATATTTAATGTAAATAGCCAAAGTAAAAAGCCAAAGTAAAAAGCCAAAGTAAATTGCCAGAATAGATTACCAAACCTAACAACCAAAGTTAACAGCCAAAGTTAACAACCAAAATAAATAACTTATAGTAAGTATCTTATAAACGAAAAGAAAATATTTGGAGGAAAAGCAAATGAAATCGTTGGCGGAGTTGGACAAAATTCGTGCAAAAGCAAAAAAGGAAATAGCCTCAAGAACTTCTGAAGGGTCACGTAAAATAATTGTCGGAATGGCAACATGCGGCATTGCAGCAGGTGCAAGACCTGTCATGAACTCCCTGGTTGAAGAACTGAGAACACGTAATATAACTGATGTCACAGTCAGTATGACAGGCTGTATAGGAGTATGCAGACTGGAGCCCATCATAGAGGTGTATGATTCAGAGACAGAGAAGACAACCTACGTTAAGATGGACGCAGACAAGGCCAAGAGAGTTATAAGCGAGCACATAGTGAACGGACAGATTTGTCAGGATCTTGCAATCGGTGCATACGAGAAATAACCTGTCAATATAGATAAGGTGAAGGATTTGTTTATTGCGTTGGATTCACTAAAATTTTATAAATTGAAAAGTGAGAAAACAGTTAGAATCTTGTTTTTGATTTTGTACGCCTTGTTCTTTTCATTTTATATGTTTCCAATCGGAGATATTCTCGATCCCGAGGAGATTTTAACAACGGTACAGAATTCAGGTCAGGTACTTTCATTACTGAAAATAGGTCACTTATATAACATTCTGTCAGTAATCGGATTATCGATAATCACATCGTTCATTGCTTTGATATATTCAACGTGCTTTGTGATGGAGACAGAGGGGTTTCCCGGCAAAAAGGCTGTAATTGCATCCCTGCGGAATATACCGAAGTTGATATTATTCGTTCTGATATTGATTGCACCCGTTGCTATCAGCGCTATTTTCATTTTCATACCTTTGATTTTCATATACTATTCCCTGATATTCGCACCTCTTTTCATAGTTGAAGGCAAGAAGACAGTAATAGAATCCATTATCGAAAGCTTCCGACATACAAGGGGATTTCGATTCAGCATTTTCATCACACAGGCCATGGTCTATTTTTTGATGAACATCCCTATAAGTATTGTAATAAGCGCATCAGTGTATTCAGGCAATGAAAATTCAACAGCGCAATATCTGATACTTGCATTTTTAAAGGCGGCATATGTTCTGATGGGCGGCAGACTAATCGGAAATTTCTATGTCATGATTGTCAAGAACAGCGAAAAGTTGAACCGGGTAAAACTGGATATTTTCAACCTTAACAGGAATGTGGAAGACGACGAAGCGAAAAACAAGACAGAAGATGATGACGGGGATGAAACAGATGAAGAATCTGAAGATGGAACCGATAACAGAGAAGATAAAGAAGAAAAATAAAAGTAAAATAAAGTAAAATAAAAATAAAAATAAAAATAAAATAAATATAATGGAGGAACACATGAGTACAACGAAGAAAATTGATTACAGCGCAGAAGCAATAAGGCTTCATAAAGAATGGAAAGGCAAGATCGAAGTTATTGCAACCGTTCCGGTCGAGACCAGGGACGATCTATCAATCGCCTACACACCAGGCGTTGCACAGCCTTGTCTAGAGATACAGAAGGATGTGGATCTTTCTTATGTTTACACAAGAAGATGGAATTTATGTGCAGTTGTAACTGATGGAACAGCTGTTCTGGGTCTTGGGGACATAGGTCCGGAAGCCGGAATGCCTGTTATGGAAGGCAAATGTGTATTGTTTAAAACATTCGGAGATGTTGATGCTTTTCCACTTTGCATCCGTTCCAAGAATGTGGATGAAATCGTCAATACTGTAAGACTTCTTGCCGGTAGCTTCGGTGGAATCAATCTTGAGGATATTTCAGCACCACGTTGCTTTGAAATCGAGAGAAGACTCAAGGAATGCTGTGACATCCCCATTTTCCATGACGACCAGCATGGTACAGCGATTGTTACATTGGCAGGTATGATCAACGCCCTTAAAATTGTTAACAAAAACATCAAGGATGTACGTGTAGTTATCAACGGTGCCGGAGCTGCCGCCACCTCAATCGTAAAACTTTTAATTTCACGCGGCCTTACCGATGTTATCATTTGCGACCGTAGTGGAGCTATATACAACGGCAGAGACAATATGAACGATGCAAAGCAGGAACTCGCCGAAATCACCAACAAGAAGGGCGAAAAGGGACAGCTTGAGGACGTTATCGTTGGAGCGGATGTTTTTATAGGTGTTTCAGCACCTGATTCTGTAACTGTTGACATGGTAAAATCCATGGCGAAAGATCCGGTTATATTTGCCTGCTCCAACCCTACTCCTGAAATCATGCCCGAAGATGCAAAGCTTGGCGGAGCCAAAGTCATAGCAACAGGACGTTCGGATTTTCCCAATCAGATCAACAATGTTCTGGCTTTCCCCGGAGTTTTCAGGGGAACATTCGATGTTCGTGCAAGTGACATCAATGATGAGATGAAATTAGCCGCTGCAGAGGCAATCGCAAGTCTTGTGAGCGCAGAGGAACTGAATGCGGAATATATCATACCTACAGCCTTTGACAAGAGAGTAGGCCCTGCAGTTGCGAAAGCTGTTGCACAGGCTGCAAGAGATACAAATGTAGCAAGAATATGATATAATATCCTAGACATTTAAAATATGGCGTCAGACCTGTATTAATGAGCATTTTATAAACTATCCGTTTGTAGAATGCTCAAAAAAAATTATCGGATAAGTCAATTGCAAAAATAACCGCACTTTAAGACTGGAGGTTCCCTAATGAATTTAAAAAATGATATTTTGATGCTTTTAGAAAAGAATGCCAAGCTCACCACGGAAGAAATAGCGTTACGTCTTGATGCGAAAAATGAAGAGGTCGCGAGTATTGTCAGAGAACTGGAGAAAGACAAGATCATTTTGGGATACAGCACTGTTATCAACTGGGATATGACTGACAAGGAGACTGTTACTGCATTAATTGAAGTGCGTATTACACCTCAGAGAGGTCAGGGGTTTGATAGAATAGCACAGAGGATATACAGTTATGCTGAAGTCAAGGACTGTTTTTTGATGTCAGGCGGGTATGATTTGTTGATTGTTATCGAAGGCAGGACATTGAAAGAAGTAGCTATGTTTGTATCGGAGAAAATTGCTCCGCTGGATTCGGTTGTTTCAACACAGACTCATTTTATCCTCAAAAAATACAAGGCAAACGGGACCGTTTATGATTCCGAAAGTGAAACAAGCAGGGAGGCTGTGGTTCTATGAACATTGAGTCAAAGCTTTCCAAAATAGTTAAAAGCGTACCACCTTCTGCTATCAGGAAGTTCTTTGATTTGGCTAACGAAATGAAGGGCGAGGTAATCTCTCTTTCAATAGGCGAGCCTGATTTTGTAACGCCATGGTCGATATGTGAAGCCGGTATTTATTCATTGGAGCAGGGCAAAACGCATTACTCTCCTAATACCGGATATATTGAATTGCGTGAAGAAATTGCCAATTATATGCAGAGAAAATTCGAGTTGAAATATAATCCAAAAGACGAGATTCTAGTTACTGTAGGCGGAAGTGAAGCTATAGACGATGTTGTCAGATCTCTTGTCAATCCTGGAGACGAGGTTATCATACCGGAACCGTGTTTTGTCGCCTACAAGGCATGCGTTTTACTGGCAGGTGGTATCCCGGTTGTCATACCGTGCAAGGCAGAGAACGGGTTCAAGGTTACAGCAGATGAACTTGAGAAGGCAATAACTCCGAAAAGCAAAATGCTTATTCTGGGATATCCTAACAACCCTACCGGAGCCATAATGACCAAGGAAGAACTTGCACCGCTTGTTGACATAATAATGAGAAATGACTTCATAACAGTTTCAGACGAGCTTTACGCAGAACTTACATATCCACCTGCCAGGCATTGCTCGATTGCAACTTTTGCAGGCATGCAGGAACGGACCGTCATCATAAACGGACTTTCCAAGGCGTTTGCCATGACAGGCTGGAGAATAGGATTTGCCACCGGCCCTTCTACGATTATCGGAGCAATGAACAGAATCCACCAGTACGTGATAATGAGCTCACCTTCGACTGCACAATATGCAGCAATGGAGGCCCTAAAGAACGGTGACATAGAAGTAGCGAAAATGCGTGATGAATACAACCAGAGGCGCCGAATCGTTTTAAGTGCAATGAAACAATGCGGATTTGAATGCTTTGAACCATTGGGAGCGTTCTATGTTTTCCCATCAATCACATCTTCAGGAATGACATCAAGTGAATTTTGTGAGCAGCTCCTTATGGAGGAGAAGGTTGCAATAGTTCCCGGAAATGCATTCGGTGAATCAGGAGAAGGTTTTGTCAGAATAAGCTATGCAGCCGCCACAGAAAGCATAGAGAAAGCCATGAAGAAGATAATTGCCTTTACTGCAAGGAGAAAAGGTTAATGCTTGAATTCGATCAATACATAATAGAAATCGAAGGACTAGAAGAGAAGTTTTCACTTCTTAAGTCCGCCCTTAACATTGACAGGCTGTCTGACGAGATTTCAGAACTCGAAAACCGTGCTCAAGAGCCAGGGTTCTGGGACGACGTCGAAAATGCACAGAGAATCCAGACTAAAGTCAAACACCTTCAGAAAAAGGTCAACAGCTACAATAACCTGGAGAAGGAACGAGAGGATTTGGAAGTCCTTTGCCATCTGGGAGAAGAAGCATCTGACCTGTCTGTTCTGGATGAGATTAAAACAGGGCTGGATACACTCAAAAGTGACTTTGAAAGACTCAGGTTGGAGACTCTTTTCACCGGCGAATACGATTCCAGAAACGCAATTTTAACTTTACACGCAGGAGCGGGTGGGACAGAGGCTCAGGACTGGGTAGAAATGTTATACAGGATGTATCAGCGCTGGGCTGAGAAGCATGAATTCGAAGTAAAGCTTTATGATTTGCAGGATGGCGACGAAGCCGGGATCAAGAGCTGCTCTTTTATGGTTTCAGGCGAAAACGCCTACGGATACCTACGTTCCGAGATGGGAGTGCACAGGCTGGTACGTATTTCACCGTTTGATTCTTCCGGCAGAAGACACACTTCTTTTGCATCCATGGAAGTCATGCCCGAAATTGACGATTCAATTAATATCAACATCCGCTCAGAGGACTTGAGAGTCGACACATACAGATCATCAGGTGCAGGAGGCCAGCATGTCAACAAGACCGAATCAGCAATAAGGCTTACCCACCTTCCGACAGGGGTTGTCGTATCATGTCAGACTGAACGTTCGCAGGTACAGAACCGCGAAACAGCCATGGGAATGCTAAGATCCAAGCTGTTTGCCCTGGCACGTGCTGCACACATGGACAAAATTGAAGATTTGAAAGGCAACCAGATGGACATTGCATGGGGAAGCCAGATCAGATCATACGTTTTCTGCCCCTACACAATGGTTAAGGACCACAGGACCGGTTACGAAATGGGCAATACCCAGGATGTAATGGACGGAGATATCGATGGATTTATTAACGCATACCTCTCAGGAATGAAAATCGAAAAGTAAGATCTAACAAAAGGAAAACAAACATGATTGAAAAACGCTGTATAATTGCATGTAAGGTACTTTGGAGGGAAATAAATTTTCTCGTCTCGAAGTCTGCATTTAATTATGATGTAATATATCTGGAACAGGGACTGCACAACGAGCCGGACAAGCTAAGATCCGAACTGCAGGACAAGATAACCGAAATAGAGAAGAAATACGAATATATTTTGATCGGCTATGGTCTTTGCTCTAATGGAATAGCCGGTATCTCATCGACTTGTGCCACGCTGGTGATAATGCGAGGGCATGATTGCATTACGTTTTTCCTGGGAACGAAGGAACGCTATCGTGAATATTTTGACAAGTTTCCCGGCACATACTGGTACAATACAGGCTGGATAGAGACCGGTGAGACTCCGTCAAAGGAATACTATGAACGACATTACAAGGAATATGTTGACAAGTATGACGAGGAATCAGCTGAGTTTTTAATAGAATCCGAAATGGAGTGGCTCACAAAATACAACACGGTCTCCTACATCAATCAGAATATAATCGACGAAAAGAAATACATCGAGCTGTCAAAGGAGGCTGCCGACTATTTAAAATGGCAGTACCATGAGTTTGAAGGCAGTCTTGTATTACTCAAAGACTGGATAGACGGTAACTGGGATGATGAGAGGTTTTTGATTTTATTGCCCGATGAGGTTATAGCCCCTTCATTTTGCGAAAGCACAATTATCAAAAAGCAGGACTGACAAAACAAGATAAATATTTCGATACCAAACGGTTTTTATTGGATAAGCTAACACTTGTAATTATAAACTAAACGAAAACATGTGCAAAAACATAGTATGGAGGTACAAACATGGAACAAAAACCTAAAGTATTGGTAGTAATGGGGAGTGATTCTGACTTTCCCGTTATGAAATCCGCATTTGAGACACTTAAACAATTCGGCGTGCCATTCAAAGCACTTGTCTGCTCTGCTCACAGAACCCCGGAAAAAGCTGCAGAACTTTCACAAAACGCCCATTCAGAAGGAATTCAGGTTATAATAGCTGCTGCTGGACTGGCAGCACACCTTCCTGGAGTACTGGCGGCATTTACTACTCTTCCTGTCATAGGCATACCGATTTCCGCAGGTCCGCTCAAGGGTGAAGATGCGCTCCATGCCATAGTTCAAATGCCAAAAGGCATCCCGGTTGCAACGGTTGCCATAGACGGAGCGGAGAATGCAGCTCTTCTTGCAATACAAATCATGGCTTTAAAGGATGAAGTTTTACATAAATTAATGGTAGAATTCAAATCTGATATGGCTAGAATGGTCGAGAAGAGGAACGAATCACTTCAAGAAAAGTTACGGGACCTGTAGAAAAGACTATAACGATTTTGCTTTTAACATTTTGGGATTACTAATTCAAATAGAAACAACTAGTCCGATTAATTAACCAACAAAACCAACAAAACCAACAAACAAAACAAACAAACAAAACAAACAATCAAAACAAACAATCAATTAAAACAAAACAATCTAACCAACTAATAATTTTTAGTAAAACAGGGAGTCATATGAGAATAGCAGTTTTTGTTTCGGGAGGCGGCACCAATTTACAAGCCATAATAGACAGAATTGAAGACGGTCGTCTGACCGGTGTTAAAATTGTGAAGGTAATCGCTTCTAAAGAAGGCGTTTTTGCAATAGAACGAGCCAAGAAACACAATATTCCTTATGCTGTAATCACGAAGAGGGATTTTCCGGAACAGAAGATATATGACCGGGTTATAATCGAAGCACTGGAGGACGATAATATCGACCTTGTTATACTGGCAGGATTTCTATCATTACTAGGGGCGGATTTTATCAATCAATACCATAACAGGATTGTCAACGTCCACCCGGCTTTAATACCTTCGTTTTGCGGTGAGGGAATGTATGGAATCAAACCGCATATGGCGGCAATTGAGCGCGGTGTGAAGTTAACAGGAGCAACGGTGCATTTCGTCGATGATTGTTATGATTCCGGACCAATAATATTGCAAAAAGGCGTACCGATTGAAGATGACGATACCCCGCAAACACTGCAAGAACGTGTTATGATACAAGCGGAACAGGTAATTTTGCCTGAAGCGATTCAGCTACTGGCAGACGGAAAAATTATAATATCCGGGAACAGGACTTTAATAAAAAAGTAAATTGTAAATAATAAGGAGTACAAAATTATGAAACGTGCAATTATAAGTGTTTCAGACAAGACTGGAATCGTAGATCTGGCAAAGGAACTGGTTTCACTGGACATTGAATTGATTTCAACAGGAGGAACAGCATCGCTGCTTGCTAAAGAAGGTATTCCTGTTACTGAGGCATCTAAGATCACAGGCTTTCCAGAGTGTCTGGATGGAAGAGTCAAGACACTTCATCCGAAAATTCATGGTGGAATCCTCGCAATTCGTGACAACCCTGAGCATATGAGCAAAATCAAAGAACTCGGTATAGAACCAATTGATTATATTATAATCAATTTATATCCATTCAAGGAAACTGTGCAGAAACCGGGTGTAGACTTCGAGACTTGCATCGAGAACATTGACATCGGCGGACCAAGCATGCTAAGGGCTGCCGCCAAGAATCATGCAGATGTTACTGTTATTACAGACCCTGCGGATTATGCCATCGTGCTTGAAGAGATAAGAAAAGACGGTAAGACATCCGATGAGACAAGATTTAATCTCGCCAAAAAGGTTTTTGAACACACAGCAGCTTATGACACACTTATCGCCAACTATTTCCTGACACAGACCAAGTTCCCGGAGCTTCCGGAGAAGTTAACATTCACATACGAGAAGATATCTGAGATGCGCTACGGTGAAAATCCACATCAGAAAGCATATTTCTATAAGAATTCAATACCGGTTGCCGGATCTCTCGCATCAGCACAGCAACTCGGTGGCAAGGAACTTTCATATAACAACATTGCAGACACAGATGCATGCATTTCCCTGCTAAAGGAATTCGACGAGCCGACAGTAGTTGCAGTAAAGCACGCCAACCCTTGTGGAGTAGGCTCTTCAGATAATTTGTACGACGCATGGATAAAAGCATACGAAGCGGACAGTGTTTCGATATTTGGTGGAATAGTTGCTGTCAACAGGGAAATCGATGCAAAAACCGCCGAGGAAATGTCTAAAATATTTCTGGAAGTCATAGTAGCACCTTCATATTCAAAAGAAGCGCTTGAAATACTTTTACAAAAGAAAAATCTTCGTGTATTGCTTCTTCCGGATGTATCGAAAGCCACACCGTCAAGTGAATATGAAATCAAGAAAGTAATAGGCGGCCTTTTGGTTCAAGACAGGGACAGTATTGTACTGAACAAAGCATCATGGAAGGTTGTTACACAAGCAAGTCCACAGCATGAGCAGCAGGAAGACCTGATATTTGGAATGAAAGTGGTTAAACACGTAAAATCCAATGCAATAGTACTTGTCAAAAACAAGCAGACTGTAGGTATTGGTCCGGGACAACCAAACAGAATTACTTCAACCGAGATCGCCATAGAGAATGCAAAAGAAAAATCCGTTGGTTCAATTCTGGCATCCGATGCATTTTTCCCGTTTGCCGACTGTGTAGAAGCAGCTGCAAAAGCCGGTATTACGGCAATTATACAGCCAGGCGGATCTATGAGGGATGAAGAATCAATTGAAGAGTGCAATAAAAATCAGATTCCGATGATATTTACAGGAATCAGACATTTTAAACACTAAGCATAGTAAAGTCAGTGGATATGCATAATAAATGTAACTTTTCAAAAAGGAATTTTCACACAGGAGTTCACCACTCAATGCGAAATTTGTACAGAAAACTTGAAAGGTGCAAATTCGGTACGAATCGGACAAAACATCCCATAAATAAACTAATAGATAAAGGTGGTTGTTAAAATGAAGGTTTTAGTAGTAGGCGGCGGTGGAAGAGAACACGCAATTGTATGGAAGCTCTCACAAAGCAAAAGAATCACGAAGCTTTATTGTGCACCAGGCAATGCCGGGATTGCAAAGCTGGCACAATGCGTTCCTTATAAGGCTACCGAATTAGAACCGATAGTCCGATTTGCAAAGTCCGAGCAAATAGACCTTGTATTTGTAGCACCTGACGACCCTCTGGCAATGGGGCTTGTAAACATTCTATCAGAAGAGGGAATAAGAGTTTTCGGACCCACAAAGGAAGCAGCTGTAATTGAGGCCAGCAAGTCTTTTTCTAAAAACCTGATGAAAAAGTACAATATTCCAACAGCAAATTACGAAATATTTGCAGACAGTCAGAAAGCTTGTGATTTCGTTGATACTTTGACACCGCCAATTGTTGTCAAAGCCGACGGTCTTGCACTGGGCAAAGGTGTTATTATTGCAGCAAGTCGAAACGAAGCCAAGGGGGCAATCAGGATGATGCTTGAGCAAAATGCCTTTGGAACAGCTGGCAATACTATTCTTATTGAAGAGTTTCTCATAGGCAGGGAACTTACGGTACTGGCATTTTCTGACGGCAAAACAGTTGCACCGATGATAAATTCCAGAGATCACAAGAAGGCTTTTGATGGAGACCTTGGACTGAACACAGGAGGTATGGGAGCCATATGTCCCGGTGAGGAACTTTCCGGTGAAATTGAAGAGAAATTGCATAATCAGATATTTTTGCCTACTATCAAGGCGATGCATGACGAGGGACGCGATTTCAAGGGCGTAATTTACTTTGGACTGATGCTTACGCCTGATGGTCCGAAGGTTATAGAATACAATGCGAGATTCGGAGACCCTGAGGCACAGGCTGTTCTACCACTTTTAGAGACTGATTTGCTAGATATCATTGATGCGGTCATAGACGAGAAATTAAGCGACATCGACATAAAATGGAAACCATTAAAGTCTTGTTGTGTTGTAATGGCATCAGGAGGATATCCGGACAAATATGATACCGGATTTGAAATTAATGGGCTGGATAGCGTTGAATCATTAGTTTTTCACGCGGGTACGAAGTTTGGAGCCGATAAAGATTCTAACAAGGTACTTACCAATGGCGGAAGGGTTCTAGGCGTAACTGCTTTGGCACCGACTCTTGAAGAAGCCATAGACAAGGCTTATTTTGACGTGAACAAGATATCATTTAATAAAATGCATTTTAGAAAAGATATTGGAAGGACACATAATTAGAAGATATCGTAAGAACATATAAATAGAAGATATCGGTGTGACAATACTAAAACAAATATAGGAAGAACTATAAGAAAACAGATATCGGAAGGACAAAATGAGAATAGGCATTTTCGGAGGAACATTCGACCCTTTTCACATAGGTCATGCAGGAATTCTTGAGGCTGCTTCTGAAAGCATGCTTTTTGATAAAATCTATGTAATTCCTAGTTCGAACCCTCCCCATAAGAACAATAATGCAATAAGCATGGCTTCCTACAGGTTTAAAATCACAAAGATTGCCCTGGAAAGCTGTGAATTTGACATTCCGGTAATTTTAAACGACATAGAATTGAACTACGATGGACCGTCATACACTTTGGAAACGGTTCGTAGAATAAGAGAATCCGAAAGCGAGCATGCCGATATAGCGATTGTATGTGGTTCAGACATTCTTTTTGACATAGATAAGTGGTATAAGCCAGACATTTTAATGAAAGAAGTTGAACTGTTTGTTGCTAAGAGGCCAGGCTACGATGATACCGGACTTAACGAAAAAGTCAATTACCTTAGAACTGAATATGATGCGAAAGTCAGATTTTTCGATGCCGACTATATTGATATTTCATCGCTTCAGATAAGAACCATGATTTCTGAAGGATCAAATGAAGAGTCAAAATACCTGATGCCGGATGTCTACAAATGGATCAACCACAACAAAATATACAACGAAGGCAATCTTTTCAGCAATCTCAGCGACGAAACTATCTTTTCAATCAACAAATACGAGAGAAGACTGCGCGAATATCTTACTGAAGAACGTCTTGTACATTCTTTAAATACAATGAGAGAAGCAATCAAGCTTGCTTTAATGTACGATATTGATGTTAACAAGGCCGCGATTGCAGGAATTCTTCATGATTGTGCAAAATTTGATACAGTGCGAAAAGAGATTGATAAAATAATTCAAGAAGAGACAGATGAATCGAGCTCGAAAGTAAATGAAGTGCCAGAATCAGATCTGTTTCATAAACCAGAAGTGCTATCAAAACCAGGCGTGCTATCAAAAAAAGATTCTGATATTCTCACTACACATAAAGAAGATTCAGACGATGATTCGAAACCAGACAAAGAAACTTCCCGATATTTTGATTTTGACATCGAATGCGTCCCATATAAAATACTGCATGCATATTTGGGCAAGACCATTGCTGCCAGACTCTACGATATAGCCGATGAGGATATTCTGAACGCAATTTACTATCACACAACTTCGCGCTACAACTGCAGCAATTTAGAGAAAATTATTTTCATAGCGGATAAAATCGAGGCGGCAAGGGATTTCCCGCGGATTGATGAAATACGAAAAATAGCGTATAATGACATGAACAAAGGCCATTATGAATGTTTAAAAGATATAATAAAGGCACTTAAGAATAAAAATGTTGAAGTGCATTCAGATACTTTATCGGCATATGAACAGCACAAATAAGAAAGGCGGATCATTAATGACTCCAAAAGAATTGGCAGACATCATCGAGAAAATTCTCGATGACAAGAAGGGCATAGATATTCAAGTAATAGATATTGAGGGCAAGACAATACTGGCAGACTATTTCATTGTTGTAACAGGTACATCAACTCCACATGTAAGAGCGCTAAGTGGTGAAGTAGAAGTTAAACTAAAGGACGAACACCATATCCAGGCAAACCATATTGAAGGATTTGAAAGTGCCAAATGGATTCTCATGGACTATGGCAATGTAATTGTTCATATTTTCCAAGCTGAGGACAGGTCTTTTTACAGTCTCGAGAAATTATGGCAGGGAAGAACCAGACAGGAACTAATGGAATCAGTAGAGAGCTGATCTGTCACATTGAATAATTTATAAAATTAATGTCTTTGCAATGGGTGAAATTTCATGGCCTGGATCTGATTTATAAAAATTTCAATTATATAAAACCAGCAATTTTTAGAGAATTGTTGGTTTTTGTTTTTATTTGTCTGAATTTGTAGAGTTTTCAGTAATTAAATTAATATCAAAATAGTATTACAATCTCCTTGAAGGAGCATGCTGTCTTAAATAGCGAGCTTTCTTTAAGGAGATTTATATTTTTGAATAACGATAGCGAAAGTAAAAATAAAAGCAAATTTTACAAAGTGTTTATTGGAGCGATTATTCTGATATTTTTTTCGGGCGTTGCAGTGCTGTCTCTCTTACTGGATAAGAAAGATGATGTCTGGGTTTTGGATGAAGCAAAATCTAAAAATGAGCAGGAGGTAGGGGGCAACACATCAGGATTATCATTAACTTCCAACTTTGAGGGAACCACCAATTTATCTGGCAATATGGGTACCTCGAATACTTTGGGAACTTCGGATTCGAACCAGCAACAGAAATTTCCTGTATATATTGTTGGTGAAGTAAAGAAGCCTGGAATTTATCTAATAGCTAAGGGTACTTTCTTATACCAACTAGTAGAAATGGCCGGCGGCTTAAGCAGCAATGCTGCTCGCAATTCGATAAATCTGGCATTTTTGATACCTGGTAACCAGATGATAAAAATTCCTTCTATAAAGGACGTGAGTTCCGGCAACATCGGTGGTACATCAGAACAGATTATAATAGCAAAAGAAAACGGATTCGAAGCAACGTCTTCAAGTGCAAACAATGCCACTGCAAAAGTTAATATCAACACTGCAACGAGCGAACAACTTGAAACGCTACCAGGTGTTGGAGCAGCAACATCACAAATGATTATTGATTACAGGACCAAAAACGGGGGATTTAAAATCATTCAAGATATAATGAAAATATCTGGAATAAAAGAGAGCAAATACAATCAGATCAAAGATAGAATAACGGTAGGATGAGTGAAACAAGAAAGAAATCCATTTGACACACGTGTCGATACGTATTATAATCAATCTCATCACATTAAAGGGGTGCTGTTAATGGCAAAATATATTTATCCAGCGGTTTTTACAATTGAGGAAAAAGGATACAGTGTTAATTTTCCTGACTTGGAAAGCTGCTATACATCAGGTGAAAATTTACAAAATGCAATTGAAATGGCAAAGGATGTACTTTGTCTTATGCTTTATGACTTGGAGGAAAATAAAAAGCCCATTCCTATAGCTACTGAAATTAGCAAAATTACTACCGGTCATGACTCTTTTACATCGTTGATAGACTGTGATACCATGGAATACAGACGTTTTTATGACAACAAAGCTGTTAAGAAAACGCTAACAATTCCATCCTGGCTTAATGCAATGGCGGAACGTGAGCACATAAATTTTTCTGCTGTATTGCAAAAGGCGCTAAAGGACCAATTGCATTGTTGAAAGTTTTTAATTGTATTCTGAATAGTGTGTCGATTTTTTATATACTTTTTTCAAATGGTTTTCTCTATTTGTGAGCATTTTACTTATATTTTTGATATAATTGTTATCTGAAAAACATTTCACCTGACTTTCTGTAAGAAATGCACTATTTCTTATGGCTATGAGAGCAGGTTGATATTATGGGGTGGCAATTTGGATCTGGATTTTGAAGACAAAAAGGTTGAACCGTTAGCTTCGAGGATGGTTCCTCGGTCTCTTGACGATTTTGTCGGACAGGAACATATTCTTGGCGATGGAAAGCTTTTGCGAAGGATGATTGAAGCAGATCGCTTATCATCTATTATTTTGTATGGACCTCCAGGGACTGGCAAGACATCAATTGCCAAGGTTATAGCGGCTACCACGAAGCTGAAATTTCAAAAGCTAAACGCAGTGACATCAGGGGTTGCGGACATTAAAAGGATAATCGCCGAAACACAGAACAAGATTTTCAACCCAAGCGGACGAACTGTCCTTTTTATTGACGAAATCCACAGGTTTAACAAAGCGCAGCAGGATGCGCTTTTGCCATATGTTGAAGACGGAACTTTAGTGCTTATCGGTGCCACAACACAGAATCCGTTCTTTGAAGTGAACAAGGCTTTGATTTCACGATCTACGGTTTTTCCACTCTATCCTCTTACAACTGAAGAAATTGTCAGAATTCTAAAGCAGGCGGCTTTCGATACTGCGAGGGGTCTGGGAGAGTATAAAATCTCAATAGAAGACGATGTCTTAAGATATATTGCCGATATATGCAACGGAGATGCAAGGATTGCACTCAATGCCATCGAACTTGCCGTAATGACCACCGCACCTGAATTGGATGGCTCTATTCGGATTACTGTCGAAATGGTGGAGGACTGCATGCAAAAGCGAAGCATTTCATTTGATGCCGACGGAGAAAGCCATTATGATACGATAAGCGCTTTTATTAAATCCATGCGAGG
>CAZZCN010000017.1:0-23220 GCA_964652975.1 uncultured Oscillospiraceae bacterium
CCTTTTGTGAATTTCGCCGTTGAAATTCCTTATCGGATAGAATTATATCACAAAACGAAATGTTTGGGATTGCGAAGGAAAAATAAAAAGTACAGATTATGTAAACATTTTTTGCATTTTATCCTAAATATAAATATAATATGTAAATATTCAGTTTTTATAAATTATTTAGCAATATTATAAATGTTTTGGAGGTATGGATGTCTTATATAACTAATGTATCGAAGAATCTGGTTACTCGATTACAAAGCGACTTGTAAACAAAGAACAAAGCCTATATAATATAAAGCAAACTAATTAATGTTATATAAATGAAAATACATTAAATAGTTTGCCGAATGCGTTTTGATGGCACATATATTATATAACTTAACTCAAAACGCTATAATAAAGTAAAAATTCGAAGGGAGCATGAGCATGAGTACGAAAACTGAGTTCAATGAAGTATTAAATAAGTTTTCAAGCGCTATTAAAATTGTTTTTAGGGAAAACCTAAAATCAATGATTTTATACGGCTCATATGCCAGAGGAGACTTTGACTCAGAAAGTGACATTGACATATTGATTCTTGTTGATTTAGAAAAATTAGATATTAAGAAATACCGCAAACAGATCACTAAAATCACATCAGATTTAGACCTTGAATATAACGTGGTTTTATCACCTATTGTAGAGAATCTTTCTGAATTTAATAAATATAAAGAAGCAAGCTCTTTTTTTAAAAATGTTCAAAATGAAGGAGTATTAATAGGTGCTTGACCCAAATAAAATACTCTAATCAAAATATAACACACGTACGTCATGAATCAATTTATATTTCTTTCGATAATCTGTTTACGTTTATTTTTCTCAGTAAGCTCTTTATAGTTCTCATTTGATATAACCTTACTTCCTGTTTGGACCTCCAGTTCTCTTCTGGCGTTTCCTGCTACCTTGCCGCCATCACTTGCTGCTTTCAAATTTTCTACAAACCCTTCAGCATCACGATTGCGCGCTATTTCTGTTGTTGAAGCTTCTCCAAGCATTGTGAAAATCAACTCAAGGTCCGTCATGTGATCTCTTAAATTTTCTGTCGGCCTATCCAATTCTTTGAATTTTTTATAATCTGAAGGTGACATCCCAAAAGTAGCTCTGCTTATTTCAGCAGTCAAAATTGAATATTCTATCTGTTCCTTAACACCACGTTTTTTCCATTCTTCAGTCAATTCATCTCTTACTGCTATTCCTCTCATTCGTTTTTCTATCCATGCATTGCTATACCCCTTTATTCTGTAGGTCTCTCTAATTCGTTCTGTCGCAAGTTCCGGATTTTCAATTTCCTCAAGACGTTCATAACCAACTTGAGCTAACCAACGCTTGAAAGGTTCTGCTTTTGGCGACGGTATTGATTGAATTATGCGAAGCAACGTATTGGCATCTGTTGCATCCGTTTCACGCATCTTCCCGTCTTTGGCTTCCAATTTCAACTGTACGATTTTCTCGTACAGTTCATCGAAACCTTCCTTAAGAAGTTTTCTTTTTAGATCACTCCAATATCTTCGTGGCAAATCGACGTCTGCAAGAATTTCAACAACATCTATAATAGAAAAATACCATCTCTGCTCTTCCTTGTTCCACAAGGACCTTACTCTCTTAGATTCAAAAAGTTTTATTTTGTTCATGCACTTATCCTTTATAACAATTTCTTCAATATATTCCGCTTTTACAAAATAGTTATTGTACAAAATAATTTCCAATAGTTTTATACAATCAATTCATATTTTCTATCAATATTTAACTGCCTAGCAGATTTGATACTTGTTTACATTATAATGATTGTGCAAAATGATTTCAATGCTATATATCTCAAAAAAGTAAACCAAATAATCTTTTCAGATAGATCATATAAAGCCAAATGTTTACCCGTATCGAGAAATTTATCGGGTTGCTGACACTAGCAGAACGCAAAGATTTTTGCCGTAAATCCTCGCTTAATGATTTTTGACCGATGACGAAGTGTCAAGCATGGAAAAGGCTTTTCAATCCGCACATCTACATCCGGAGTAACTTATCCGACTATTTCTTCACTTATATATTCAATTGCGGGCTTCCAATATGTTTCATCAGATGCAGTGTTTGCATTTTGGTTGCACTCGAAATATAAATATTCTTCAGCCTCCACTCCTGTATATACTGAATAATTTATACCGGTGTAATCATTTATGACTATATTGTGCATTTATTTAAGTTCAAATAGTAAGAAGTTTCTTTTTTACAATCCGTCTTACCTCGAAAGTTAAAAATGCATCAATCAATTTTACTGTTCAATATTGCTGATTCCTAAAATGTGTTTTTTAACAGCCAGCAAATCAGAAATCGAAACGGATCCTTTTCTTGAAATATCCGCTGCATCCTTTTTGGCACCTGTTAGAGGATAAATATTCAATATACTTTCTTTTATTGATGCCATGTCAGTAATGGAAATATCACCATCGCCTGTTATATCACCGTATATCAGTATTGTGTAGGTTGCCTGGCCATCGATTAATAATGTTGTTCCTGTACCTGCCTTGTCATCCGCACCAAGTATCACCTCACCATTTTTAAAAACGTAACTTCTTGAAATTCCGAAGTCTATATTTGATGCAATACTATCAACGGTTCTGTTTTGGCCTGGTTCAATATTTTTTATATAATCACCTGATATCACATAGGGGCCAAAATCAATATTATCCTCTTCAAATACAATTGAAAAGAAATTTGTACCAGGGCTTGTCCATTTGACATTTACTGTATGTAATCCTGTAATTCCTGTCGGTATATTTATAATCAAGGTTTGGGCATTGGTCCTGTCGAGAGATGTATTCGCCTCCGGCATGTTGAATGTTCCAACAAGCGTGTTGTAATCATTATCCAGGTACAATTCAAATTTTTCACCGTTACTTGCTGCGGTTGCCTGAATGGTTGCTTTGACTGCTCCTAATGTCCCGAAATTGATATTTGGCATTGAAATGGTGTCTCCCGCCGTTGAATAGCTAATTCCATAGTCTAAGCCATTGATGTTAGATAAATAACCAAAATTAGGATGAGTTCCTGTGGTCGTTACTTTTTTATCGTTTGCATCCATTAACGAGTATGCAGAAGTATTGGGTAAAATTACACCTTTACTCGTTTTAATAAAACCTTCACCTGAAACAGGCATAAGTTTAGTTATCAAGCCATTCCCGAAAACGCCGGCTCCATCAATCTGACCAAACGGATTGAACACCTTTTCGGTTGCTAAGCCATAAGCGCCTCCTACCCAGGAGGAATTCGTCCAGCTTACAACACCATTGTAAGCTGTAAGCGCCTGATTGCCCAATGCGTCTGTATCCACAGCATTGGTAAAGGTTGCAGTTACTCCCCAGATATTATAAACACCGTATAATGACCATATATTCCACAACTGTAAATTGGAGTTGATCATATCCATTTCTGTTATTGTACCTGCCTTGTCACCTAGCGTGCCGTTAGAAGAATCATTATTTCTTGTCAAAAACAATCCGGTGGCGACATTTTTAATCCTGTAATAATTAGTATGGGTGCCATCCTTTACAAACTGCCATCTCATCTGAGGAGTTACAGTGTCGCCCGTTGCCTGGATTATCGGTGTATATCTTGCCGTACCTGTCTGAATGGCGATTCCACCCTCAATTGTGAGCTTCGTTTCCATGCCAGTGGAAACAGTCGGATTATATGCAAAATATTTTGACCTTGATGTGTGAAGATTCCAATCCATGGCAGTGCAACTGATTGTGTTGTCTGTGTTTATTGTAAGCGCCTGATTAAACCAATCCCAGATATACAAGTAACCATCTGTATTAACAAATACGTTCCAGTACTGAAGTCCGCTTCCACCCAGGTTAGTTTGCTCATAGACACTGGAAGGGTTGCCGTCATCTGCACTTCTTGTCAAATAAAGACCCGAATAAATATTCTTGATGTAATAATATCCGGAGGATGCTGTCTCCAGTTTCCAGGAGGCTGTATCGATATTTGTTATAGTTGCATCCATCACACCACTTGGAATCGCCTCTATCGGGGCAGGTGAACCCAGTATTTCAAATTCTTTGCTGGTTGCCCAGTTTCCACCTGACTCGGTAACAGTTAGTCTGACATATCGAGCGTTTATGTCATAATCACAGGTGAATAGAGTTCCGGTAACGCCATCGATAGTGCTGTCGCTAATGATTGTCCAGTTTGTATTGTCCTTTGATGTTTCGATTCTAAATTTCCAGGTGTCTGAATTATTGAAAATTTGAGAAATCTTGTAAATTTCGTAAACCGATCCTAAATCCACAGTTAAACTTGCAGGAAACACACTTCCATTTGTACTCCAGAAAGTATTGATATTCCCGTCTACCGCTTTTGTGGTTTCATTGCCTGGAACATCACCGCTGGACGAGGAGGAAACAGACTTGAATAATGATAAGTTGCTTACTTTCCTGCCATATACAGCCAGTTCACTTGAAGTTGCCAGGTGCCCTGAGCTGCCTGTTATATATAGTCTGACATACCTTCCATATGCATTAACATCATATTCAAATCGCGATCCAGAGACAGATGTGCCTGTATTGTCAATCAATGTATCCCATTCATTGTTGTCATCTGAAATCTCAAGTTTGAAATTCCAGTTGGATGAATCACTGAAAATCTGATAAATATTGGTTATCCTGTGCTGCGAACCTAAATCAACTGTTAGCCATGAAGGCATGTCACTATTATCCGCACGCCAGAATGTTGTCGCGTCTCCATCAATCGCTTTTGATGCTTCGTATCCTGTAGCCTGCGTTGATGAAACTACTGCTTTAGACGAAGAAATAACATCAGCATTGACATTATTGGTAAAAGTAAAATCTGCGTAATTTCCGTCAGTAAAAAGTCTGTCGACAATGCTTCTATTAAACACGCTGTTTTTAACGATTCCGGACCCGCAATTTTGAAAGAATTTTAGCGCTGAAGAAGAATTACCTGGGTTCTCGCCGAAATTGTTTACTTTTACATTATCTATAATTGCATTAATCGTCCCGAATCCTGCGCCTCTGCCATTGTCATACAGCATTATCCCCGCTCCGTCAGTATGACTAATGGTTGCATTTTTGTACGTAATATCGTGGCTGTCGACTCCTCCTTCAAAATCGAAGCCCACGCCATCCCATGATTGATTTGCATGCCTGCGGGCATAGGAAATGTCACAACCGTCAAATACAAGATTATTGCTGTGTCCTGCAATAATTCCCGCAGAACCATATGGGCATGGAAAATATCCGGTATTATAAGTGTCGCAATTTGTTATTGTTGAATTTTTAGTAAATCCGAAAAATAATCCAAACTGGCCTCCGTTTATAACATTTAAATCATCTATATCGAGATATGAGAATGTATAGTGGAGATATTTTGAAAACCCATCTTGATTACATATTTGTTCAGTTTTGACTGAAAGTCCCGCTGTGATTGTAAGTTTCATTTGCAACCCGTTTGCTATTACATTGTTATAGGTTAAAAATTTTGATCTTGACGTGTAGTAATCCCAATCCATAGAGCCACAAACAAGACTTCCGTCATTATTTAGTGTAAGTGCTTGATTGCCATTTAAATTCCAGATATATAGGAAATTATCAGAATTAACAAAACAATTCCATCTCTGGTCGACATTCCCAGAAAATGACTGTTCCGATACTGTTGTAGGCCCCCCGTTATCCAAATCCCTTTTTAAATATTTTCCTGATCTGGTGTTCTTTATGAAATAATATCCGTTGCCGGTTGATTCAAATTTCCAGTTGTCAGCATATGAATAAGGTGCTCCTGTAGACCATGATGCATTAACATTAAAAAAGTCAATGTTTCGTGCTGTCAAATTTGTCAAAGCGTCAGCATTCGGAGAAATAATCGATGAATTGGAGGCAGGAACATAACTGCAAGTATTTAAGCTGATTCCAGTTGAAAAGTGGTTATACCTTGTAGGGATACTGTTATAGGTGTCAGTAAGATCGTGAATATAGCAATTTTCAATCCAAAAATAGTCTTTTCCCGTAACCCCAACATAATCTAATCGAATGCCATCCTTGGCATTACACAGTTCAAGTCCAGTTATTTTCCATCCACTTACCCCTGTTCCGTATATACAGATTGAATCTGTAAAGCCAGGAGAGATAACCGGCTTGTTTCCTGTGCCGTAAGACGATAAAACTATCGGGTTTGATGCCGTTCCATTTCCATTTAGTAAAAGCGTTTGGCCTGTCCATGTATCACCACATTTCAACAGAATATTGTCTCCCGGTAAAAAAGTGGTTCCTGTAACTCTTGCCAGGGTTTTCCACGGAGTTGCCATGCTTAAGCCGTTATTGTAGTCATTTCCATCCGAGAAACTCACATAGTAAGTTGTATTTAATGCATGACTCCTGAATCCGCCTACGCTAAACAGTCCCATAGCAAGGGAAATTGACAACACAACGCACAATAATTTTTTAAACATTCCTTACACCCGCTTATTTAGCAATGTATTAGCAGTATTACTGTATAATACTGCTAATGCCCAAAATATGTTTTTTAACTGTCAACAGTTCAGAAATTGAAACTGAACCATTTTTTGAAATATCCCCTGCATCCTTCTTGATGCCCGTCAAAGGTGAAATGTTCAATATGCTTCCTTTTATAGCCGACAGGTCACTAATCGAGATATCACCATCTCCTGTAACATCACCATATATCAATATGGAATAAGTAGTCAGTCCGTTGAGAATCAGATTTGTCCCTGTTCCTGCCTTGTCCCCTGGAGCGAGTGTTGTCTCACCATTTTTAAAGGCGTACGAAGCAGAACCGCTGATGGTAATTTGAGATAATAAGCTGCTTACAGTTAAGTTTGCATTTGGGTTTATTTTTGTGATATTTGAGTTTGAAATGACATAACTTCCAAAATCAACAGCTCTTTCGGTAAACTTTATTGAAAAGAAACTTCCAACAGCAGCCCACTTGATATTGACTGTATGCACTCCTGTGATTTTAGTGATATCTATCGTTACTGTTTGAATGTATCTTCCGTCAAGATTATCTACGCCGTTTGCAGCCATTGCAAATTCTCCGATTTTGTTATTATAATCATTGTCTAAGTACAATTCAAATTTATGACCCGCATAAGCCGAGGTGGCCTCTATTGTTGCAGTGGTAGCTCCTAAAACTGTTCCAAAATCAACATTCGGGATAGAAATGGTGTCTCCCCAGGTCACATAACCTATTCCATACTCCAAACCGCTGAGATTGGTTATGTATCCGAAATTTGCATTTTCACCGGTTGTTGTGATTCTTGGTGCCGATGCATTTATCTTGGAAAAAGCGGATGTACTTGAAAAGGTTACACTCCTGCTTGTTTTAATACATCCTTCACTCGTAAGCGGCATCAGCTTTGTTACCAAACCATTGCCGAAAGCACCGCTGCTAATAATTTGTCCAAACGGATGAAACACCTTGTCGGTTGCAAAACCATAGCTTCCTCCCACCCAGGCGGAATTTGTCCAGCTTACAACCCCGCTGCTGACAGTAAGAGCTTGATTGCCCAATGAACCTGTATCAACAGCATCGGCATATGCCGCAGTCACTCCCCAGATATTATAAACACCATACATAGTCCATATATTCCAGAGCTGCTGATAGGAGTTGATCATATCCATTTCTGTAACTGCTCCGATTTTATCATCTAGTATACCGTTTGAGGAATCATTTTTTCTTGTCAAAAACATTCCGGTTGCAACATTTTTTATTCTGTAATAATTAGTATAGGTACCATCCTTGATAAACTGCCACCTCATTTGAGGGGTTACAGTTGTGCTGAGTGCCTGGATTGAAGGAGTGGCTGTACCGGTCTGAATTGAGATTCCTCCCTCAATTGTAAGTTTTGTCTCAATGCCGTCCGCGATGGTCGGATTATAAGCAAAATATTTCGACCTTGAAGTATTCAAGCTCCAATCCATGGCAGTGCAGGTGATTGTATTGTCTGTGTTTATGGTAAGAGCTTGACTGAACCAGTCCCAAAGATACATATATCCATCGGTATTGACAAATACATTCCAGTACTGCAAGCCGCTCCCACCCAGACTCGCCTGTTCATAGACATTTGACGGGTTTCCGTTATCGACACTCCTCGTCAGGTAAAGACCGGAATGTTTGTTGACAACATAATAGTAGCTGGTATTCCCGGTGTGGAATAACTGCCACTCTGCTGTAACAGGCTGCATATTCTCTGAATCAACAATGCCGACAGGATTTACTGTTGTTTCTCCCTCGGCAAAAGAAACAATCGGGCATATCAGCCCCACAATGATTGATGCCACCAATAACATGCTGAGAATTTTGTTTTTCATACTTCTTTTTCCTCCATTTCAATTTGATTTTTACCGATTCTTTTAATTGCTTTAATACCTGATGAGTTTATATTTATAAAATTGCAAAACAAAAATCATTTCAAGCCACTCCACACCATTCCTTTTTGGAGTTGTTTCTGAAAAAAAGCAAACACCAGTATTGTTGGAATAGCTGCAATAAGGCTCATGGCAAGCGATGTTGGGTAATCTACCGCTCCACCGCTGGTGCCTGAATTGATCAAATTAAATATTTTAATCGTAAAAGTCCAATTGTCTTCACTTTTTAAAACCAGCGTCGGCCAGAAAAAATCATTCCATGATCCGATGAAGGTAAACATTGTAATAACTCCAAAGACAGGTTTTGAAATCGGCAAAACTATGTTTGCCAAAATTCTCACATCAGAAGCCCCATCAATCTTTCCTGCTTCGAAAACCTCCAGTGGCAATGCATCAAAAAAGCCTTTGAAAAGATAAATGCTGAATGCGTTTGGCACTGACGGGAGAATGACCGCCCATAACGTATCCATCAGCCCCATGTTTTCAATAAGCAGATACATAGGAATTAATGTTACAACGCCTGGTATCATCATTGTAGCAAGAAAATAAAATGTAATTACATTCGACAGACGCTTTTTGAGCATTCTAGAAAGTGCATACGCCGCCATGCTGCTAAACAGGCACTGACCCAATATAGCCAAAAACGAGATGAAGGCTGAATTGAAAATATATTTTCCCATTCCCAAAGTCCCTACAGTCATTTTAGGAACATTCCATGCCGATTTAAAATTTTCAAAAATGCCTATGAAACTGTCAAAATATGAAACCCGGACATCTTTCTCGACGATTTTAACCTCGTTTAAATACTTTTCAACCTCGATGGTTTTTTCGTCTGCTTTATATATGTCAAATGATCTGGCATTGTCAAAATAGAACTCCTTGCCAAGGATTTTTATCGACTCTTCTTTGTTGGCTTCAATCTGCTCTTTGTTAAGCAGATTGCTATACCATATCAGTTGTCTGTTCGCTTTATAGCCGCTAAGAGTCAAGGTTGCCTTTGCTACTTGAGTTTCTTTGCATATCGCTCTGGCTGAAATACTGCTTAAATTAATTTTTTTAAATCTATCCTGCACAAGCCATAAGACGTTGTTGGCATCGTTCGAAAACTGTTTTTCAGCTATGCTGCCGTTATCGTAATAAATGTCGACAACATATTCACGAGGAATTGTCGGATACCAGTCAGGAGGATTCTTGTATGCAGCTGTCTGGTCCTTTAAAGTGGTGATAAGCATCCAATACATTGGAAGCAGCAAAGCAAAAATCCAGATCAAGGTTATTGCAAATGCAAACAACTTGAATAATCTATCAGACAACGGCACTTTTTTCTTTTTAGATATAGTTTTCATTTTATCGCACCCTACTCGTTGTTTCTATTCATAATCTTAAATTGGATGATTGTAAATGTAAGCGTTACTACAAAAACAATTACCGAAATTGCCATTCCCTGTCCAAAATTCTGTTCGTTGAAAGCCTTCTGGTAAAGGCTTAGCACAACAGTTGTAGATGCAAAATCCGGACCACCCTGGGTCATGAAAAATACATCTTCAAAAGCTAGTAAACTTCCTGTAAATGCAAGTATCAGCTGTATCTTGATCATGTTTGTAATATTTGGCAGTGTAACTTTCAACATTCTCATCAGAGCTGAGGCGCCATCAAGTTCAGCTGCTTCATATAGCTCCGCCGGTACATTATTTATAGCTACAAAATACAAAAGCATCCCCAGTCCTCCACCTAGAAGCGCCGGCACTCTAAGACAAATCTTGACAAGTTCAGGTGAGTACAGCCATTCATGGGTTCCAAACCCCAAGAAATTTGAAACAGCGTTTGCCAGACCTGCCTCTGGGTCCCAAATGTATTTCCAGACCGCAAGACTTGCAACACCGGGGATACCAGCCGGCAGAATATAAAGAAATCTCAGCACTCCCTTGCCTCGCTTTATTTCATTCAGAAAAAGCGCTTGAGCAATCGGTACCCAGAATCCCAAAAATAATGCCAACCCGAACAGGACAAGGGTATTCCCCATGCTCAGCCAAAACATTTCTGATTTAAATGTGTTGATATAATGCTCAATGCCGATTGGTTTTCCCGGAGGATTTGCAAAATTGTAATTATAAAAAGAGTAGGTGATAGACTGTATAAGCGGAATGTAGCGAATGACCGCAAAAAATATTATTTGCGGCGCTAAAAATAAAAAGGCAGTTAATATATATTTAAACTTGTTTTTAGATAAAATTTTATTTCTGCTGTAATTTAAAATCATATTTTTTATCCTTCACACCTCTTATATCATTAATTTTACTATTAGGATCGAGCAAAGTATTTATATTTTTTCACTCTTGATTTGTACTACTTAATTCTTTATTCTATATATATTGAATAATATTTGTATATATTATATAATAGTTCCGAGGTAATACGAATGTTGGATAACAGCTCCAAAGAAATTGATTTTATAAATGTTTCTCCATTTTTACGTTTTATTCACAAGGATATCGGAACTAGCAAGGATTATTTCATCCCCTGGCGTATGATTTATGATTATGAATTTATTTATGTTATTGATGGAGGTGTAATCGTTAAAACTGAAAACAGTGAATTTCTTATCGAGGCAGGAGATATACATGTGATGCGTCCGTTTATCAAGCATACGCGCATTATTCCTGACGGAAAGAGATATGAATACTTTTCAGTTCATTTTGACCTTGTTTATATGGGGGTTGAAAATGACTTTTCCCCGACTGAAGTTTACTGCAAGCCATGTTACCTGCATTCCGAAATAGCAGATGTTGATGAGGTTCTATCTCATAGACCGCTGTTTATCTTAAAGGATATGATGCTGCCCGACAAGATGAGAACAATAGACAGCAGCAGTTATATCAAGGTTTTGAACAGCACTTTAGAAGCCTTTACAAAGAAGGATTTTGGCTACGAAATAGCAACCAAAATAGGACTGTTGAGCTTATTGCAATTGATCATTTGTGATATGCACATTTATAACTATGACAGACACTTTTCGATAAACAGTGACAAAATAGCCTCCTGCATACAATATATTTACGAAAACTTTGACAAGGAGATAAACTTCAGCGCCTTCGCATCAAGCCTTGGGTTTTCCCCGAACTATTTCAGGAAGCTGTTTAAGCAGACAACCAGAAAATCACCCACAGAATTTATTATCGACTTGCGAATTGACAAGGCCGTTGAGCTTATTCTGAACGGCAAAAACACTGTTTCTGAAATAAGCCAATTGGTAGGCTATGAAGATTTGCATTATTTCAGCAAACTATTTAAACAAAAGAAGGGGTTTTCACCGTCAAACTATATCGAAAACAAGATAGTAAAATGAACTGATATTATCAAGGGCGGTAATACCGCCCTTTTTTTATTTCCAGCTTCGAGGATATAAAACATCTAACCTTGCCTTTTGATTTTCCGTAGGCAGCATATCATAATGCTCACTATTTTCAGTAAAAATAGTTCGAATAGCATCTATATAGCCATAGCCCCCTAAGCTACTTGGCATAATATAATGACCCTCTCCCCATTCATTCCAGTTATCAAGCATAACCATTTTTGAGCCTAATTTGTTCTTATTGAATGAAGGCATATACTCATCTTTACACCACTTTGCTAGTTTTTGCATGTCCTGTGGTGAAATAAATCCAATGCTTGATCCACCCCAAGGACCAGAATCCCAACCAACTGATAAAGTAGGAATAGTGTCAATGGAGTTAAATCCCTTTTGTGTCTCCATTTTTACTTGTTGCTCAAAAAGATTGCTTGTAAACCAAGTGTAAGAATATGCATAATCTATCCCGCATTTAATCATTTCATCAAGCTTTGCTTTGTCTAAATATCTATTTTCTCCAAGTATATAAATTCCACTAAATCCAGCCTTTATACATTCGCTTCTTAAATAATCAGTTGCCTTTTTTGCACCCTCGACTCCCCCAAAATCTCTTATCAGCCCAGATTGTTGGTATACTGAAAAAACGGGCTTGTTGTCTACAACTAAATATCTTGGGTCCTTGAAATAGTATTCAAGCCAATACGGCACAAGATTTTCTTTAAAATCCTCGAGATTATCAACACCCAAAAATGAATGTTGGTTTTCCCACATAATGGCATATTTCACCATATCGCTATACTGTGAATAGAAAAATCCATTATTTAAGGCATCCCAGTCAGGTTGCTTTACTGGTTTTCCTATTGTGTATGAAGGTCTAAACCAACAACGAAGATTAAAGGTTATTCCATGCTCCACCATAAATTTGGTTTCCCAGTCATTCACCTCTGGTAAGCTTTGTGTGTAATATCCTATAATCGGCTTTCTGTCACCATAGTCCTTAATATAATCCCAGCCCAAATGAAATCCTTCTCTAAAGCCGTCAAAGCTTTGAACCCCAACCAAATAATCCGTTTTAACCGGAGTCGGCTTTGAAACATAGTCGCTTGGCAGAGGTAAATCTCTGTAAACCAAAATATCATCGAAAATCATTGTGCCTGAAGCGGCAGTGCCGGTCTCAAAAACGATACTGTCAGGCAACTGCCCGTTTGTTTTAATAGAAGATAATCGTTTTCTTCCATTTAAATACAAATCATAGCTTTTACTTTCCTTATTTAAATGAATTCTAACATCATTCCACAGGTTTGGCGTGAAGACTGATATCTCTTTTTTACCTTCGCTTGAAATTGCATAAAGTTTGTTGTTTTCCAAGAATATACCTGCAACCTCTGCGTCCCCTGCGAACAATTTGATCGATGAGCCATTAATAGTATTTTGCTCGAAAAATTTAAATTCTACAATTTGATTTTCATTTATCGTATTAAACTTTTTCTTAAAGGATGTGCTTTGGGTACTGCTTTTATCCTCTAATACAAAGCTATAAATATCCGGCTTTGGGCCATGCTCAATCTTTGCAGTTGATGCTCTGCTGTCCTTAGAAGCATTAACAATATAGTCATAAGGAACTGTATCCTCCAAGGTTGCTAAAAATTTTTCGTTAACCTCATATCCCTTATGAATTACTATCGGCCAAAGCTCTAAAACTCCTTTTGATTCTTTCCCCGTTTCAATTTGAATATGGTCTATTGACTTAATATCTTTTAAAAGTCTAATAGATTTAGCTGCCAAAACTCCATTTACATACAAATTAAAGGTTTTATTATCTAAATTTATTTCGGCTCTTATACCATATTCAATCCAGTTTGAGGAAAGAAATGCAGGCACAAATTCCCCTCTATCATTTTGATAGCAAAGCTTACCATCTTTAATAATTAGCTGTAGTGACGGGGCTTTTCCGTCCATTAATTGAAAATATAAGCCCTCTATTGTCTTTGCCATTTTAAACCTAAATTCCCAGGTTATAGTTCCTTTTTCCTGCCTTAAAAACTCTTTGTTTAGCTTTACTGTGGCATCCTCTTTATTATCAGTTATAGTAAGGGGATTGTTGAAATTGAATGCTACCTCCCCACCGGCCTTGTCATAATCCCAGCCTGATAATAAAAGCTCTTGGGTGTCGGCCTTTGCAATAGGAAGCTTAAAATATTCATCAAGTAAATATCCAACCTCAACCTGCCTTTTTATGGGTTCCCTCTTATTTGAATCAATGGATTTACCTGTTTTAGAAAATGCGATATATTCTATTCCTACAGTTCCGTAAGGGACACTATAGGCAAAGTCAATTCTAAAACCGGTTATTGTATTTTTCCATTCACTGTTTGTCGACAGGTCAATAATATTTTCTGTCATGGGAGTATTTTGCGAAATAACCAGATCCTCTCTTTTTGACTTGTTAAACTCTGTTTCTTCGTTTGTAGTCCATGAAAATCTGGTCAAGGCACTTGATGTGTCATTTCTCATTTTAATGATGATAAACTTATAAGCAGCAGCATCGAATGACAAATTATCAGGAGAATATATGTAGCTGTCACTGCTGTCAAGCTTTTTAAGTTCTAAAACCTTGTCCAATACCTTGTATGAAAGGTTTTTGTCCATTTTAAACCCTTTGTCTGTTATATCCCCCTCTTTCTCAAATGAATAAATAATGACATCATCTTTCTCGGTATTTTTTGAATCATTATTTTTAATAGAAATTCCCCCTTCTTTAGGTGCGCAGCTTATCGATGCAAAAACTGAACAAATCAGTAATGAGATAATTGTAATCAGCTTCCATTTATTCATAAGCTACACCTTCCTTCTTTTTTTTATAATGAAGAATATTAATACAGAAATAAAAGCAACCAGAATTAAAGCACCAATCGAGAATATAAGATTTACAGAATTATCATTTTTGCTATCCTGCTCTGGCTCGCTGCTGTAATCCCCGGACGTATCAACACCTGTATCGTCAAGCGGTGTCTCCTGCGTAAAATATGTTACCAGACTGGTAAAAGACAGATCAAAAACAGTCTTGTCTTCATTAACACCCTTGACAATAAATGACATTACATCCTTATCCGAATAATTGGCAACGGTTAAATAACACTTGCCATCAGCCCTAAGCTTATCATTAAAGCTAATCTCCACTACATGTTCGCCATTGTTCAGCACAGCATAATATTTACCTTTGCTTGAAACAATTTTCAATGTTATGTCATTGTTTAATACGGTAAATTCGTCAATAAGTGTAGATGTTCCTGGGGATAAGGCAGTTTCTTCAGAAAAAGAATAGAACCTCCAAACTGATTTATCATCCGACAGTCTCGTTCTGTCCATCCTGAATCCATTATATTTTACAGGGCTGCCAGGAGCCAGGTTCTGGATGTCAGACAAGTAGATATACATGCCTAATTCTGCATCCTCGGACTTTTGAATATTAAATGTGATGTTAAAGTTTTTCAAATCAATCAATTCGTGATAGCTTGCCTGATTCCAGCCTTTTTTTGATGTGAATTGAGCATCAGCGCCATTCAACGCGGTTTCAAATCCAATGATTCTATCCCAGTTGTCAAGTGATGTTATTTTTTTATAAAAAACACTGTCGGCATCAGTTCTGTCGGTTAAATCAGCCAAATTTAAATTCTTTCCGTTTATGGAATGTATGGTTGATTTTGCTGTCATTTGTAAAACTGCAGGGTTCATATTGGCAAATGTCAAATACACCTTGTCATCATCAAGATACTCGCCCAAAAGTGGAAGTTTCATGAAAAGTTTACCTGAAAGGCTTGCATACCATTGATTTTCCTGTTTGAAAATCCATAGTGCCTGTTCCTTGTTCATGTCTATGGTCCCCGGTACCTCAAGAAACACATTTGTTGCAGTGTTCTGACTGTCGATATAAGTCATATGCAGTTTTTTGTCCGTCCCGTAATTGAACATCAGACCGACATATTTGCAGCTGCTATCATTTATATTGGATTTTTGACTAAGATATATTCTAAAATCCTGAGAAGCATCAAGCTGGTCAATTGAAAATCTTATCGCCAATTGATCCGCCTTCATCGGCATTGAATATAGAGAGGCTGACCAGTTGTATTTCAGGTCTTTCGGGGAGGTAAAGCTGATGCCGTCTTCAACAAGCTGGTAAATATGTGGTGAATTTACTGCATCTGTATACCAATATGCATATATGTAATAGAAATCAGTCACCTTGTCCTGTCTGTTCCTGGTGTCTCCTGAAGCAAGATTTTTGCCATTTATACTATTGATTATGAAATCGATTGGCTTGATGTTTATAGTGTTGCCATCATATGCCACAACAGTTAAATATACTTTTTCGACATTGCTAAGGGCTGAAATTTCATCAGTTATATTAATAAAGTATTTGTTATTAAAAGAAAGAATCCACATTTCATCTTGCTTATAAATTCTTAGTGCATTTTCCTTCTCTGGTGCAAAATCTTCAATAAGAACCGTTTTTGGGGCATCTGTACTTTTGATTGAAGCAAATTTTAAAAATGTCTGTCCGTCTTTTGATTGATCCAGGTAGGCGGTAACGTAATTTCTTTGCTTGTTTTCTGATGCATCATCATAAAAGTAGAATCTGATACTCTGTAATTTACTATATTTAAGCGCATTGAACCTTACAGAAAACCTCTCTAGATTATACGAATTTACATTTTCTATCTGCCTCCAGCTGTCAGTCGAGACAAATCTAACTCCATCATTGGCTGCACTTATGGAGATAGTAGAATTCTTCCAATCCGCTAAAGGATTATAAAACCTGGAATTGTCAATTGTATAGGTTTTGCTGTCTTTTGTGGACATTGCAGTTGTATTCACATTGCTGATGATGCATGAACCGCCAGGAGAATTGATATTCGCATTCGCAATCATCAAGTATGCTTTTCCGTTTGAAATAAACTCGTTCATGTTTGGTATTTCAATAAAATGAGAATTGTTAAGGCCTGCATAATACTTGTTGCCCTGTTTGAAAATTCTTAAAATAAATTCCTTGTTATCAAGCCCTCCTGAAACTGCGATTTCATTTACCACTCTTTTTGAGAAGGTGTTGTTAATGGTTAATTCCTCGCAGAAATAGTACGCACTGTTATCATCTTTTTTTGCAATTAGAATATCCATGCCCTTATATCCGGATTTTGTACTGTCGGTACCATTAGCCAGAATAAATCTTAAATCACTGTTTGAAGGCAATGATGAGATTTTAAATCCGATTACGAGTTTGTTGACATCCACCATCTCATTATATGTAGCCTGACTCCATCCCCAATTATTCCTTTGGGGAAAAACAAACTCCAAGCCGGCATTTGTAGAGTTCACCTTATAATCCAAATCAACGTTCCAATGACGCGTGTCACTGATTGAAATTTCTTTCTCGTCAAAAATTTCACTGTTGTCATTTAAAATCGCCCTTATTCTGGCATATCCGTAATCCAAAGCGGTAACCAGACCGTTACTGCTAACGGTTGCTATATTATTGTCAGAACTTTCCCATCGAACGGTTTTAGATGAACTGTTAAAAGCATTTATTGTCGCAGTCAATTGAGCGGTATTATTTATTTTCAATGAACCAATATTTTCGTTTATACTCACACCCTCAACAAATTCACCACTAATATCCCTTATGATTATCTTTGATGGGTGATTGTAATTCCCCCTTACGGCAAATGAAAGAAACGCCTTGTCTTTAAAGCCAACATTCTTGGCCGGATAGGTTTTTGAGTATGAATGAGCAGAATCAGATAAAGTATAGACAAAATCACCATTTGAATCACGACTCAGGCTTACATTGAAATCAGTGAAATCTAAAGGACTGTTAAATGCCATATGGTCTCCAACAAGTCTGCCGTTCACAAAATCGGTAGCCTGATACGCATATGCATAAAGAGGATCCCACCAGGTAGACTGAAGAAAGGTTGATATCGATGGTGCATCGGGCGTTAAATTAATGCCGGATAATGAATTATTGACCGATCCAAATCCGACCATTATCCCTCTCGTCTGGGAGGTCCACATGTCATCACCATTTTCATCAGAAGCGGCAACAATCGATGTGGCGTCTATATTAAAGCTTACCGGTTTAGTAACGTCAAGTGCTACTTTTACTATTGCTCCGCTTGTAAAGAATGGCGAGTAGGTTCCGTTAAATTCATAGACTCCATTCCCTTTTGAGATAACCGTTGCGCCACCAAAGACATTAAAGTTATCATCTGTAGCGTTTGCATTGATTTTTATTGAAACAACAAAATTAAAGCCAAGGGCTAACAAAACTATTACTGCTAAAAATCTTCTTTTCAGAGTTCCGTACCTCCTGTCAAAAAAGCCACAACATAAGGTATATTCATTATTTATATCGGGGCATTTATAAAATTACTCTAAGTCCTTGTTATATCTGTCAAGCCATTCAGCTTGAACAAGTTTTTGAGTTTTTTCGAGTTCAGTCTTAATATTAATATCTGGGTCTTTCATCATTTTAGGCATAATGTTAATAATATATGGTGTAAATGCTGTTGAAGCAATCTCCATGACTTTCCCGTTGTTCATTGCTGTCTTCATTGGTTCAATCCAATCGGCAGGCAATCCGGATGCTGACTTGGACCAGTCTATTGAATTGTAAGGAGGAACCTGAATCAGCAGTATCTTGTTCTCTTGTGCAAATTTCAGTTGAGATTCCCATGCTTCTTTACCATACATGAATTTGATATATTCTGCACCTGCCGCTTTTTCCTCAGCGCTTCTTTTGGCATTTAACATAAATGTAGCTGGAAATAAAGGTGTTCCATATTCACCACTCGAACCTTTAGGGAAAGGCACTATCTTGATGTTTTCGGCCGGCATGCCGGAGGATGCAAACCAGGGAGCCCAGGTAGGATAGAAGGTGAAGCTTGAGATCTTGTTTTGCCAGATAAGAGAAAGCAGACCATTCAAGTCTATGCTGATGTTTTTTTGGGCCACCTTGTCCACCTGGACCAGTTTTCTGAGAAATTCAAAAGTTTTTACACTGTTGTCATTGGTAAAATTCAATTTTATTTTACCATCCGGTTCTTGAATCAAGAATTTGCCACCGTTTGTCATATCAAAGTTATTGTAAGTCAGGAAAAACTCTGTAAACAATAATCCTGCTCCGGCAATTTCCTTGGTTGAATCAGTCATTTTCTTTGATATCGCTGCATAATCATCCCATGTATCAACCTTTAGGCTTTTTTCGTCTATGCCAAAGTCTTTTAAAAGCTGCTTGTTAAAACCAAGCATTGGTATTTCATTACCTTTGCAGAACGCAATTGTCTTGCCATTGGTGACCATTGCCTGTTTTAGTGTTTCGTTGAAATCCTTGTAGTCCTCCCAATCCTTTAAGTAATCGTCCCATGGGGCTGCCAGACCGGCATTGTTCAAGTCTCTTACGTACTGAATAGCATTGACAAAAATGACAACTGGTGCGTCCTTTGAAACAAGCAATGTGGTGAATGCCTGAACCTGTCTGTCAGCGGCAACATTCAACGCACGTATGTGTTTCACAGTGATATTGGGGTATTTTTTGTCAAATAGCTTCTGTCTTTCAATCGTCCATTTGTTAATACCTGTATCATTCTCTGCCTTATCCGCAATAGTAATGGTAATATTCTTCTTTAACAGCTCACTGACATCAGCTTTAGAGCTGTTAGCGCTTTTTGATGAATTATCAACTGCTGTTCCACTGTTGCATGAGCTAAGTATCAGACCGGTTATTAATAGCAAGGCTATGGATAAGCACGCAATTCTAAGTTTTTTCATAATGATTAACCCCCTTTAAAATTATTTGATACTATATTAATTATTGTAATTTATTAAAAGAAAAAAGTAGTTAGACTAATTAATTATTTAATTGTTATATTTAACGCTGACTTTACTCTCAATATAATTATACTATAAGATATCTCACTTTTGTCCGTTTCAACCGTTCATGTAATAGATGATATTGCCAAAGTGGTTCAAAGGCATTTCTTTTTTAATATTTTCAATTTGAATTCTCATACCGCCTGTTCTATCTATTCAAGAAAACTTTCTTGACCGCCTGAAGATAGCCGTATCCGTAAAGATCATCGGGCTGTAAGTAGCTGGTTTCTGTCCATTCGTTCCAACTGTTTATTGTTATAAGCGGTGCCTGGTCAGGATGGCTGTCTACATAACTCTTTGCCAGATGCAAAGCTTTTTCAATGTTTTCAGGAGTGTTGTTTCTTACAATTCCACCTCGAAATTCCTGGAATCTTGGATTATTGTCCCAACCTATTGAAATGTGAGGATAATAAGGTATGCTGAAATTCGTGTCGATTTTCTCCCATTCTTTTAATACGTCAGTCATTATCTCGCTATATTCCCTGTCAATATTTGTAAAGTGGCAATAATGGTAGTGGCTCATGCTGTCAGCGCCGAGTGTTTTGAACAGGTTGCTACCACCTGCTGTTGCTGTACCGTCAATTCCGCTTAGATTAATTATATTCTGACCCCATTGCACCATTTGAATGTGCAAGCCTTCAAAACCCGCCTTAATTGTCTGTTCTCTAAACCAATCTAGCGCGGCAGACACATTATGCATTCCCCCAAGGCCTTTGATTAAATTGGAAACATCGTAAATCATAAAGACAGGCTTATTGTCAATTTTATAGTAGGATGGGTGTGTGAAATACTTTTCAATAACCCTGTTTGCTATAATTTCAAATTCCTTGCGTTCAACGTCTCCACCCCATATTATATTGGATTGGTCATGGGATAGCCTGAAATCCCATGTGTTGTTTACATCATGATTAGCCCACATTAAATAGAATTTGACTCTGTCATTGTTTTTAGCCTTAAGATATCCGTCGTTAAGACAGTTTTCCAAAAACGGACGCCTGTCATACCAATACCAGTCGTAAATAAAAACATTCACCCCATGGTCAGCCGCTTCATTTATCTGCATCTCCATGACATTGGGATCGGCCTCGTTAACATAACCCCATAAAGGCTTTCTTGGCCAGCTGTGGTCATCAAATTTCTTAACGGCATTTTTCACCGATTGCCATTCTCCAATTCCTTCTGGCCAGAACATTCTTGTTCTTGGTTCATCGCCTGTATAAGCCGGCCATATATATGCCGCGATATCGTATTTATTCAACACAAATAATCCATCCTTATATTAATATAATTATAATTTATATTGCCATAAAAAAATGAATATTTAAATGCATAATTTGAATGTATTGTTGTAGTAAATAAACATTTCAAGTAAAAATGTCTGATTTTCTTTGAAATTAGTAATATGCAGCAATCATTTCTGCCCGTAATACGCATTCGCACCATGTTTGCGGTCAAAATGTTTGCGTAAAAGGTCCTCCTGCATTGGCTTTGCATCGGCGCTGTTCATCAAAACATTCGTATTGAATGCCATCAGTGCGACGTTTTCGAGCACTACAGAATTCTCGACGGAATGGGCTGCGTTTTTGCCCCAGGTGAAAGGACCGTGGGAATATACCAGAACAGCAGGCATGCGGGAACTGTCGATCTTTTGGAATGTTTCTATGATTACGGAACCGGTGTTTCGCTCATATTCGGACTCGATTTCTTCCTTTGTCATTTGTCTGGTGCAGGGGATCAATCCGTCAAAATAATCGGCGTGAGTTGTGCCAAAAGGTGGAATCCCTTTGCCGGCCTGTGCCCAGATGGTCGCCCAATGCGAGTGTGTGTGGGTAATTCCACCGATATCGGGAAATGCCTTGTAAAGCTCAATATGAGTAGGCGTATCAGAGGATGGCTTATATTTACCCTCGACTACTTTGCCGTCTAGATCAATTACAACCATGTCATCAGGAGTCAGTTTATCATATTCAACACCTGAAGGCTTGATAACAATAAGACCTTTCTCCCTGTCAATTCCACTTACATTACCCCATGTAAAAACCACAAGTTTGTAAGTTGTCAAAAGCATATTCGCCTCATAGACTTCGTTTTTTAATTTTTCGAGCATTGTAATACCCACCTTTAAGTTAATTTATATGCCATGTCGTTCCAAAACAACTCTTTCTTGAGCTCGTTTATATCAGTATGCTCCCCAATGTGAATAAACTCTAATCCAAGCATCTCTGCAAAATCTCTTAAGTTTCCCGCATTAAGAGCATAACTCATAACGGTATGATGGGCACCACCGGCCAGAATCCAGGCTTCCGCAGAGGTCTGCAGATTCGGCAGAGGCTTCCACATGACGCCTGCGACAGGCAGGTTCGGCATAGGTTTGAGTGGTTTTATAGCTTTTACATCCTGGCAGATCATTCTGAAACGGCTGCCCATGTCGATAAGCGATACACAGATTGCGTCCCCTTCACTGCCGTCAAACACAAGTCTTGCAGGATCGTTTCTACTGCCAATCCCTAAGGGTTTAACAATAACCGACGGCTTGTTCGATGCTATGCTCGGACAGACTTCCAGCATATGAGCTCCGAGAACCAGTTCGTTGTTCTCCTCCAGGTGGTATGTATAGTCCTCCATAAAGGTGGTGCCGCCCGCTTTACCTTTGGACATCTCCTTCATTATATGAGTCATTGCAGCAGTTTTCCAGTCGCCCTCACCGCCAAATCCATATCCGTCTGCCATAAGCATTTGAACTGCCATGCCGGGTAGTTGTTCCAAGCCGTACAAATCCTCGAATGTGGTTGTAAATGCTCCGAACTTACCGTTTTGCAGGAATTTTCTCATGCCGTTATATATTTTTATCTGATAATTAACGGATTTAGTATCATCGGTCTTCATATCGTAAGGCAAATTGAAAATGTCATCAGCAGCGTTGATGTACTTGACCAGATCGCCGACAGGGTGGTAATTGACCGCCCAGCCAAGCTTGATCTGTGCCTCGACCTTGTCGCCCTCGGTTACAGCAACCTCTCGCATATTGTCGCCAAAACGTGCAACCTTCAAATTCTTAGAGACATACACACCAACTGCCGCTCTCATAAAGTCAGCTAGCTTCTCCCTGACATCATCGTTCTCCCAATACCCGACAACGATCTTCCGCGCCTTTCTAAGACGTGCGCCGATATATCCATGCTCTCTGTCCCCGTGCGCTGACTGGTTTAAATTCATAAAATCCATGTCGATCGTATCAAACGGAAGTTCACGGTTGAATTGTGTATGAAAATGACAGTATGGCTTATTCAGTCTTGAAAGCCCTGCAATCCACATTTTGGATGGTGAAAATGTATGCATAAATGTTATAACGCCTGCGCATTCATCATCTGAATTAGCCTTTGAGAGTGTCTCGGTTATCTCATCCGGTGTTGTCACCGTCGGACACCAGACTATTTCAAATGGTATAATCGCGCTCTTGTTAAGCTCGTTCACTATTATTCCTGAGTGTCTTGCAACCTCCTTCAGTGTCTT
>CAZZCN010000017.1:23320-41674 GCA_964652975.1 uncultured Oscillospiraceae bacterium
ACTTTTTCGTTCAAAAAGTCGTCAAGACTCATACCTTTTTGCTGGCTATAGGAAGCAAGCAAAGCCATACCGTATGCTCCGCCCTCTCCGGCTGTCTCCATTACAGAAACTGCCGCGCCTGTCGCACTTGAGAGTACAATCTGTCCTGCGTCTTTCGCTTTGAAATAACCGCCGTGTCCTAGCAGCTTTTCAATCTTAACATTTTCGCTTTTTAGAATATCCATCCCGACTTTCAAAGAAGCAACCGCTGTATACAAATGAGTTCTGAAAAAATTCGACAAATTGAGCTTGGCATCCGGCATCCTTACAAATAAAGGCCTTCCTTCACTTAGTCCCGTTATATGTTCGCCGGACAGATAGTTGTATGATAAAAGTCCGCCGCAGTCGTTGTCCCCGCTCATGGCAGCTTCAAACAGCAGGTCTAAAACCTTGCCCTTCTTCATTTCGTTACCTGATAGTTTTGCAAATTCATAGAAAAGATTGGCGTAACCGTCAATATCTGCCGAGCAGTTGTTACAGTGAACCATTGCTACCGGCTTGCCGTTAGGGGTTGTCACCATGTCTATCTCGGAATATACCTTCGATAGACCCTTTTCCAGTACCACCATGGCAAAAATCGAAGTTCCCGCAGATACATTACCTGTTCTTGGCGTGATTGAATTAGTGGCTACCATCCCCGTACCTGCGTCCCCTTCGGGAGGGCAAAACGGAATACCTGCCTTTAGCGTTCCTGTTTCGTCTAAAAGCAAAGCTCCGCCATCGGTAAGCTTGCCTGCGTTTTCGCCTGCCGTTAGAACTTTCGGCAATACACTTTTCAGGTCAAATCCTGTCTTCACCTTGAACTTTTCTAGCATTTCAGGATTATAGTCACCGCTCAATATAGGTAGCACACCGGATGCCTCGCCTGCTCCAAGAACATTTTCGCCTGTTAAAAGGAAGTGCACATATCCTGCAAGTGTTGTCATTTTCTTGATTTTAGATGTATGGCTCTCCTTATTAAGAATTGCCTGGTATAAATGGGCAACGCTCCATCTTTGGGGAATATTAAAACCGAACAACTCGGTAAGCTCTTCTGCACTTTGGCCTGTCATGGTGTTGCGCCAGGTTCGAAATTCACAAAGCTGATTGTCGTTTTCGTCAAAAACCAGATAGCCGTGCATCATTCCGGATATTCCGATTGCGGAGATTTCGGGAACGCTTCCATAATCACTGCAAAGATTCTTAAAGGCGGATTTAAGGCCAACCTTCACCTCGTCTAAATGGTATGTCCAGACTCCGTTCTCAAAACGGTTCTCCCAGTCAAATCCACCGCTTGCTACCGGCTTGTTATCCCCGTCGATCAAGACTGCTTTTATCCTGGTAGATCCAAATTCAATTCCAAGTGAATTCATGTGTTCACACTCCTTTGCATATTATTCAGTGGCTTTATATGCTATAAGCATTTTAGTTTAATAACGTAACTTCGTTTATCATAAAAATAACTTGTATGTACAACTTACTATATTATATTTTGTTTATTAAAAATATTCAAGCTATTTTTTCTTTAGTAATTAGCGTATTTATTAATCTTAAATCACCTCATGCAGGTAGGTTGAAGAAGCAGTATCGCACTGCGATAAATGCCATGGCGCTATATTACGTAAAGTACTCATTGGTATTTAACTATGAATTATTATTGATGGTATATGTCTCCGACATGATATATAAGATATCAATCATATCAGCAAGGTAAAGGGAAGACTATTATTTATTGCTAAACAGCGGACTTCTTTAATAATGTGAACTTTAAGTTTGACTTCGAAGCTTTATTTTTAATATGTCTGATATATTCTTCGTTAGACATTCCCTTAGTCTCTTCATAGTTTTTTCGCCTAATTTCGTGTATTTCCTTCATAGCTTTTGATTCATTCATTTTCATCTTCCTCCTCTCCAATGACGACCTCCGGAGTAACTATTTCAATATCCGAGTAGCCCATTATCTTGTTTATTCCATTTACGCCCAGTATGGTTTTAATTTTTACCATATGTTTAAAATTCCACGAGACAACAACATTGCACCCAAATGCACTTGCTAATGCTACATGAATAGCATCATCTCTATATTTACTTGGGAAAAGCCCTTCTTCCATATATCTGTCTGCAAGGATTGTAACCTCATCGTCAATTTCCAATTCTTCTAATGGTGCATGTTGAAGCATGATTTCAAGTTTTGATTTCTTTGGTTCAGGGCAATTATTAAATTCGGCAACTACTAATTCTGATATATACGCTTCATACTCACCTTTAACAAGACACTTCCAAAATTCATGAGTTATAGTCATCTTCTCTGGTACATCATCCGCTTGCAAATGGCTTATTACAGATGTATCAATATATATTTTTAATTTTTTCATTTGCAAACCTCCGATCTATATCTCTTAACTCCATTATACATAAAAATATGTATTGATAAAAGCTATTTTTTTAATATGCTTTTTACTATGCTTTTTACTGAATCTCTTTCCACTAATGTGGATTTAATTTTTTCGTGGTACGTATTTTGTGTGTTTATCATATCAACAATCATTTTTGCTGCTTTCTCACCCAACTCACTACCGACATGAATCATTGTAGTGAGTGGTGGATTAGATAGCTCTGCCAGTGTAGAGTTGTCAAAGCTGATTATTGAGACATTATCAGGTACATTGATGCAATTAGATTTGAGGTTGGCAATCAATTTAATTGCAATTTGATCGTTATAGCACACAATTGCAGAACAATTATGGAATCTTGCGATTAATGTTGTTTTGTACTTTTTTTGAAAAACTGCGTCCATATCCTCGGTAGTAAACCAAAAAACACTATCCTCGTATAACTGTAGTCCATGACTGTGAAGTGCCTTTACAAATCCCTTATAGCGAAGATGACCTTGAATATCATCCGATTTAAATATTCCTCCGATTATTTTATGATTTTTTTTAATCAGGTATTCTGTTGCCATAAAGGCGCTATCCTCATCGTCCATTGTAATGTAGGATGACTTCAAGTCGCCATAATATCCGTTTATAAAAATATAAGGGATTCTTTTTTTGCTTAGCATCTCATACAAGTTAAGGTTAGGGTTAGGAAAAGCGCTTTTACTTCCTTCTATTATAATACCGTCAGCACCCTTTTCTATAAAGGATTTAAGGCACTGTGCCTCTTTTTCGACCTTGTTGTATGTAAACCCAAGGTTTATATTGTAATCCATATTGAAAAGTGTGTTTTCTATTCCAGCAATTATATTAGGAAAAATGTAATCGTCAGGATAGGTTAGAATGACTCCGATTGTCCTACTTTTCTTGTTCTTTTTCTCCTGCGTCCTTTGTACATAAGTGCCGCTACCATGTATGCTTTTAAGCCACCCCTCGTTTACCAGAATCTTTACTGCTTGCCTTACAGTCTGTCGACTGATACCAAATTGCATGGAAAGTTCGTTCTCTGAAGGTATTTTCTCACCGTAAGCAATCTTGGATGAGTTTATTAAGTCTATAATATATTCCATGATAACTGAATATTTATATGGTTCGGTATGCATAAAATCCACATCCGATCTCTGGAATTTTCATGAAACATCTTGCAATAGCATTCAGTGACAACATGCTTTATTATAAAATTCTCAGTTTGTATTCCATTCTGTATTTTATACCAATTTCTACAATATCCCCAGCATTTTAATGTATTCGGATGCGATTATGGAATGTCCGAAATCACTTGGGTGTACACCGTCACCGGCTATTTCTGCAGCTGTACTTTTGCCAGTACAATATGACGCGAATATACCATCCAATGGAAGATAAAAGTCTGCGTATTCGGCAGCAAGCTCCCTGATAATTTGGATTTTGGGGTCTAGATCTTCATGCCAGGTCTTGCGGTCCGGCAGTGTGTGGAGCAAAAACGGCTCCATTATCATGATCTTCGTATCCGGCATATGATGCTTAATCATCTTGAGCAGATATTCGTAATGGTCCCGGAATGCTTCCTGCGTGCTCGGGTCATTGGAATCATATCTTCTCCAGACATCGTTGATTCCGATAAGTATCGAAATAAAATCAGGTGCAACGTCCATGAAATCCTCTATGTAACGCTCGATAAGGTTATGTACCCTGTCGCCTGATACACCTTTGTTAACAAATTTGATGCCCATCTCAGGAAAAAGTGTATTGTACATCGATGCAATTTTCCCTGCATATCCATTACCAAGAAATGAATCATTATCACGTGACCTGCCGCAATCTGTAACTGAGTCCCCCTGAAAAAGTACTGTCTGTCCTCTTTTAAAAAATCTGTCCATTAAATTGTCCCCCTATATTAAGACCTTTCTAAGAAATTCCTTGGTCCTCTCCTTCTTCGGACTACCAAACAACTCCTCCGGCGTACCTTCTTCCGCGATGAGCCCCTCATCCATGAACAGCACTCTGTCCCCGACTTCCTTGGCGAATCCCATCTCGTGAGTCACAACAACCATGGTCATTCCGCTCTTGGCAAGGTTCTTCATAACATCAAGAACCTCTCCCACCATCTCCGGGTCCAAGGCACTGGTCGGCTCGTCAAACAGCATGACATCCGGATTCATTGCAAGCGCTCTTACAATTGCGATTCTTTGCTTTTGTCCGCCCGAAAGCTGACCTGGATATCCATTCGCTTTCTCGGGCAGACCGACTCTCTCTAGAAGTTCCATTGCACGCTTTTGCGCAGACTGCTTGTCCATCTGCAGTAATCTCCTGGGACCGACTGTAATGTTATCCAGTATGGTCAGGTGTGGGAAAAGATTGAACTGCTGGAACACCATCCCCATCTTCTGCCTGTGGGCATTTATGTTTTTGCCTGCATGAACTATACTGTTACCCTCAAATATTATATCGCCTCCGGTAGGAGTCTCCAGAAGGTTAAGGCATCTTAGGAAAGTTGATTTGCCAGATCCCGAAGGTCCGATGACAACGACAACCTCGCCTTTGCGGATTTGTGTATTGATACCGCACAATACCTTGAGGTTACCGAAATCCTTCCGTAAATCAATCGTCGATATCAGAATTTCTCTCTCATCGGTCACTTTCACGCAGCCTCCTCTCCACCTTCTTCATAAGGGCTGTCAAAATCATTACTATAGACAAGTATATAATCGCGATTGCCATCAATGGCAAGAACGGTTCGAATGTCTTGTTCCTGATCTGAAGTCCAGCCCTGGTAAGGTCGTCAATTGCAATGTATCCGGCTATTGATGTCTCCTTAAGCAATGTTATAAGTTCGTTGAACATGGCCGGGAGGACATTCTTTATCGCCTGCGGAATTATTATAAGCCGCATGGTGTCAAAATAACCGAAGCCCAAGGATCTGCCGGCTTCCATCTGACCTTTATCTACGGCTTCAATGCCAGCACGTATAATCTCTGCCACATAGGCACCACTATTGATTCCAAATGCAAGTATTGCAATTATTATGGGGTTCGGGGCGCTGGTAGCGAATATTACAAAATAGATAATAAGAAGCTGCACCATAACGGGTGTTCCTCTTATGATCGTAAGATATATATCCACTATAGCCCCAAGCGGCCCCACTTTCTTACCGCTGTTCTGAATTGTCTTTATTATTGCAAGAGTAAGTCCAATCAAAGATCCTAGAAGAGTTGCACCGATTGTAATTCGGATTGTTACCCAAAGGCCTTGGACCAGCCACATGTATCTATCGCCTTGAATGAAATTATCATAAAATCTCTGTGAAAATTCCGTAAATGCGTTGCCTGAAAATACTACATTGCCTGCTAAGCTTCCTGAGAACCTGTCAGCTGCAAAAGCCAAGCTGGAAGCGGCGCCAAAAACAACAATAAAGGTGCAAAAAGCCAGGACTCTTTTATAAAGTCCCGGCTTTGCTGAATATCTCATTATAATCGCGTATATGTTTTTCATTTACAGACTGCCTGCCTCGTATTTTGTTATTCCGATAGCTAATGCATTATGTATTCAAGTTTGTTTCTAATTTACAGACTGCCTGCCTCGTATTTTGTTATCAATGTGAGGTTCAAAGCGCAGTTTCTAATTAAAACTTGATTTACGTATTACAACAACTTGCTTGGCATCAATATACGGATCAGAAAAATTAATGTTTTTCTTTCTCTCTTCTGTTACAGTCATGCCAGCTGCAATGATGTCAATTTTAGATGATGTAAGCGAAGGAATCAAAGAGTCAAATGCCATATCGGTTATAACCAGTTCCTTGTTCATTTTCTTGGCTATGTAAGCAGCTATTTCTACATCTATTCCAAGAATTACACTGCCTTCCTTGTATTCATAAGGAGCAAAGCCTGTTTCGGTACCCATTGTCAGTTTCCCTCCGGTTGCTCCTTTGTTAAGGTCGACAGTGGTTACCATAGAGGCATCCTTCTGATATTTTAAAATAATCGCAGCCAGGGTTCCGTCAGCCTTCATGGCAGCCAGAGCTTCGTTTACAGATTTCAAAAGATCGTCATTGCCCTTCTTGATGGCAAGAGCATATTCCTCGGTGGTAAGTTCTTTGGCTAAAATCATAAGGTCTGCATTCTCTTTGACAAAGAATTCTGCAGGCGCATTGTCCATGATAATCGCATCTGCCTTTGTCTGCTTGAGCGCTGTGATGGCATCAATGTATTTCTCGAATGATGTTACAGTTGTCTTAGGGTCCTTTGTCTTGATCTCCTCGGCGAGATCGTTGCCGATTGTTCCTTGTTGGACTGCAATAGTGATTCCAGTCACGTCTTCTATATCACTGATTTTAACCTTGTCACTGTTTGCTTCCGATGCGGTACTTGCGGTGCTCTGTGTGCTGTTTAAATCTGAATTGGCGGTGCATCCTGTAAAAATTGCAGCAATCATGCCCAAAACGGCTAACACTGCTATGAATTTTCTCTTTTGCATTTAAAATCCCTCCTGAGTTTATTTATGTATGTCAATGTTTTTACAATGGTCAAATTATACAATAAAAAATGTTATACGACAAGTGGAAAAGTGTATGGCTTGTTTCTTTGATTGTCTTTGCTTAATATGTATTCCCAGTCTTGTCCTGTCAGTTGAACTTTGTATAAAAAGGACGTTTCTGTTTATCGATTTAGCATCGACAGATTCATATTTCATCGGATTTCAAGGCAAATTCACCGGTTCGCTGACACTTTACTTTCTTCATTGAATTTGCTTTTTCATTAGTTCTATAGTATAATTTTTTCTCGTATAGGTAATTTGGAAATGTATATTAATATAAGTACATGTTTTTTCTTGCCTAAATATAAGTTTAATCGAGGTATGAATGAAGAGAACAGTACAGAGCCTTGGCGCAGATCCGGAAGTCCGCAAGGCGACCGTTAACATGTTTTCGGTTTTAAAATATAATAAGATGCTCCTGGTTTCTTTTTCATTTGTCTGTATTATCGCTACAGGTATATTCGGGTTCACACTCGGCGGGATGACAGACAACGATGCAAATGCCTCTGTTATACAGACTTATGCTTCAATCGCACAGGAGAATGACATCGCGGAGTTGGATGTCCTGTCACTTGAAATCGAGAAGATCGATACTCAGAAGAAGAACAATGCATTACAAGAGCAGAACCGCGTTAACAAGGAAGCTACAGATTCCATAGCAGATACTGTTCTGGGCTCATTGATGAGTAACCTGGAGTCCAAGAAAATCACCAACCGTTCAGCAAGTGTCGATTCCTACATCAAGGAAGCAAAGAATCTAATAGTTCTTAACAGCAAACTCACCAGATTTAAGAAAACAGCCGACTACAAGCTCGTTGACATATCTACCTATGAGAAGGCACTTACAACAAGATTATCTAAAATTCCCACCTTAAAGCCGATATCCGGTTCTTTTCGCGGCTTCGGCAACAGAAATCACCCTATATACGGGTATTATCATTTTCATCCTGCTGCGGACCAGAGCGCACCCTACGGTACCCCTATAAAGGCAGCCGGAGCTGGTTATGTTGTCAAAGTGGGTTATGACGGTGGTTCAGGTAACAATTTAGTAATTAATCATGGCAATGGTTTTACAACAGCTTACCTGCATGCAAGCGTCATAATGGTTAAAGTCGGACAGACAGTCAAGAAGGGCGACATAATTGCAAAAGTTGGAAGCACTGGCTCATCAACAGCACCGCATCTTCATTTCGAAGTGACATATAACGGTACGCCTTTTAACCCACAGAAAATACTGATTCAATAGGTCATCAGATTTCTATAGATTCATACAAGGCACTAATACAATGAAGCGAGGACGTAAAAATGGGTATAAGAAAGCATTTTGCCGACTTTAAATTATCTGCAGACTCAGACAAAATAGATACTGTTATAGGCAGCAGCGTTACAGTTGACGGCCCTATCGTCTCAAAGAAGGATATCAGAGTGGATGGCAAGGTAAACGGATCCGTTTCAACTAAAGGAAGTCTTTTTGTCGGCCCTGAAGGTGTTATTGGCGGGGACATCAAAGCCAGGCATGTTACAATTTGCGGTAAGGTTACTGGAAATGTTACCAGTTCAGGCCGGGTTATAATATCATCTAAGGCATTCATTACCGGGGACCTCTCAATGGAGCACCTGGTTGTAGATGAAGGCGCGATTTTCAACGGCAAGGCTAACATGCAGACAGGCACTTTACATAAAGGTACTGACTCGGTTTCCGATAACAGCCTTATAGCAGAGCAATGACCATGGCATCAAAAAACACGACCAATTCGAGCGACATCAAATTACGCAAAAAATACCGCAGGAGAATCAAGGGGCATCCTTCCCATTCTCCTGTAAACGAGTCTGTTTCCCAGACAGTATCTACAATATTCAAGCAGTTTTTGAAGGTCATAGTCATTATTATTGTTCTAATTTCGCTTGTTCTCGGAGGGTTGGGAGCAGGAATGATGATAGGTTATATCACAACCGCCCAGCCTCTTAATGTCTGGCAGCTTAAAGGCAAGAATGAAACTTCATTCATATATGATTCCAAAGGTGCGGTCATCGCCAAGCTAACCGGCAGCCAGAATATCGACCGTGAATTTATTCCTTACAGCCAGTTTTCATCAACTTATATCGGCAAAGCATTTATCGCCATAGAAGACGAGCGGTTTGACTCGCATTTTGGCATTGATCTAAAACGCATAGGAGCGGCACTTTTGAGTTTTGTGGTTACAGCAGGCAATCCTACATCTGGAGGATCCACGATAACCCAGCAAACGGTCAAAATGATTTCCGGAGCCGACCAGCGTTCGGCTCAGCGAAAAATACAGGAATGGTATAACGCAATCAGACTTGAGCGCCAGCTCAAAAAGTGGGAGATTATGGAGTTGTATGTCAATCTTCTTCCCATGTCCAACAGTTACGTTGGGATTCAATCCGCATCCAAGGCATATTTTGGAAAGGATGCATCAAAGCTCACTCTTTCAGAATGTGCCTTTTTGGCAGGAATCCCTAACCTCCCGGGAAGATACAATCCTCTGACAGAGTCGGGAAGAAGGAATGCTTTCCGTAGACAGCGAGTGGTACTTTCCAAGATGCTGGAGCTGGGATCAATTACTCGAAAGCAGTATGATGAGGCGCTCGAATCAGAGATACGATTTGTTACCAAGGCATTGGATAATACCTCTGTTGTAGTTAATTCGTATTTTGTTGATTACACAATCGACCAGGTTAAACGAGACCTTATGAAAAAGCGCGGATATAGTTCCAGCATTGCTCTCACAACTATTTATAGCTATGGTTGCAAGATTTATACTACTATGGACTCGTCTGTCCAATCCTTGATGGACAAGGCATTTCAAACAGAGAAACTATTTGTAACCAACAAGTCAGCTGTGGCTGATTTCCCTGAGCACGCACAGGGCGGCATGGCAGTAATTGATCCTGAAAGTGCTCAGGTAAAGGCAATAGCAGGAGGCTACGGCAAGAAAGATGCGAACTTTATAACCAACCGCGCCACCGGTATTGAACGGCAGCCAGGTTCTTCAATAAAGCCAATAGCTGTATACGCTCCGGCAATTGACATGGGCAAAATATCAGCCGCAACAATGATTAACGATAAGAAGCTGTTTTTGAACCGTGAAACACCTAATGAAGAATATCCCAAGAACAGCTATAGATCCCATTATGGCATGATGACAATCCGTAACGGCTTAAAAATTTCATCCAATACAGTTGCCGCACAGGTCTGGATGAAACTTGGCGGGCTTAATTCCCTTGATTATCTCAAAAGCGTCGGCATTGACAGACCTGATGAGAATTATCTGTCAATTGCATTCGGTGGTTTTAACCGAGGAGTCTCCCCTCTGCAGATGGCTGCAGGTTATCAGCCATTCGCCAACAATGGCCAATATGCAGATCCGGTATGCTACACCAAGGTTACAGATGCAGAAGGAAATATAATTTTAGATGGCACACCTAAATTTTATCAGGTATATAAGACTGAAACAGCAGCTGTAATGAATGCTCTGCTTACTGAACCCTTGCTTCCTGCAAATTCTCCATTTGGTCGTTCCGGTACAGCACCGGGATATCAGATAAAAAATGCCAAAGGCGAGCTTATATCAACATCCGGCAAGACAGGAACCGCTGATGGAAACCGTGACAAATGGTTTGTAGGTTATACGCCATATTATATCGGCGCCGTCTGGTATGGATACGACGGAAGGCTTAAGACAATCAACATTCCTTCCAACGACTCTTCGAATGCTATTAAAATCTGGCATAATGTTATGACCAGTATTCATGCAAAACTCGTTCCTGCTGATTTCTACGAGCCACCCACCCTTGTTAAGCTCGATATCTGCATGAGTTCAGGAAAACTGGCTACAGAAGGCTGTTCTAAAGCAGGCAAATATGTTGTAAAGGAGAACTTCCTGCCTGATGTTGACATCAATCCCACAGATTACTGCACAGTGCACGACAAATACATACCGGTAACGGCAGCTCCCACCTCGGCAGTAACAAGTGATGTTACATCCTCTGCATCATCGTCTGCGTCAACAGACTCAGGTGCTTCAACGGCATCATCAATTGCATCTTCATCTGCTCTTGCAACACCAGCAGCACCAACGTCCAAAGCAGTGTCTTCCAAGTAATATATAATCATAAAACAGAATTTCTTGAATGTATTTATTTTCTTGATAAGAATTATTTCACGTATATTTTTACTTTTTATGACGCAAATCTTCCCCGAAAAATTTCAGAACATTGAAATTTCCGTGGACTCTTGATAATACCCTTTCATCATATATGGACGAAAGGGATTTTATATCAAGGTTGGTGGAAATGATGAACTTCTTGTCGCATCCTGATCGTTGATTCAATATTGACAGGAGTTCAGGCTGCCTGCTGGCATTTTGTGTCTCTGTACCGAAATCGTCAATAATAAGCAAATCGCAGGATAAAATGCTGTTATATGTCATTTGCGATTTTTCGAGTCTTTCGGGATTCGGTGCAAACGAGTTTGAAAGCATTCTATAATGTGCTATCTCTTCGAAAAGTTCGGGTGATGAAAAGTAAAGTACGAACTTGCCTTTTTGTATCAATTCATTAGCAATGCACCCCGACAAAAAGGTCTTGCCCGTTCCGGGTTTACCGATAAAAAACAGGCTTTTCGTCTCATTTCGATCAAACGTCTTAATGAATTCATCGCATATCATCCTTATCCCCTCTATCTGCTTGCGAGGCGAAACGGCCACTCCGTATTTGTCTTGATTCGCATTGTCTGAAAATAAGTTGATATCAAAATTTCTGAATGTATACTGCCCTATATTACCCAGATTGGACTTTTCTATCAACTTCGGTATAAGAAGCTTATAATAGCATTGGCACGGACTTTTAGAATTATCTATCGTTCTGCCGGTGTCATTGCACAATTCGCACCTATGTACAGGTGAGTCAAATCCATGAGGTATATTGTTTTTGACCAGAAATGCATCTCTCTTTGCCAGAAGCTCTTCCTTTTTAGAAGAGGTCTTCCTCATTACTCCGTCACCTAGAATCTCAAGCGCTATCGTAGCATTCTCCTGCATCAATTGTCGGTCTATCTCAGCTAATTCCGGATAATCCCAGTAAACGCGTTCTATATTGTCCTGGGTATTCTGCGCACATGAATTCTGGCGGTTCTGATACTCCCTGTTAATTTCTTTTTCTATCGCATTTCTCATAAATAATCTGCCCTCCTTATGTCTCGCAAGGATTTGTTAATATATACCACTAGGAGAAATCATCTGATAATTCTAATTCTCAATATAGAAATAAATATACTGTCGTGCCTCATTCTGCTCCTCTTTTCTCTGAGCAGTCTTACAATGGGTACACTTCAAATTTATTGTGCATTCATGTATATGATAATAATACGTTATTTTAATCGGGTTTTTCCGACTTCAGTTTTTCTGAGTACGAAGTCACATCTAACAGCATTTGCTCATGATATTCGTCTGAATATTCTCTTTGGTCGAAATTTCCTACATTACTGCGGGTATTTTTCGTATTGGGAAAATTCCCTTCCTGCTTTTTCTTCTCGGAAAAAAACTTAAGCTGCTTCTCTTTTTCGTATTCAACTATCTGCTCTGTGGTCACAAGGCCTTTCGAGAACCATTCCTCCAAAAGCTTGTTAGCATATTCAAGATTTGGATTAGACAGCTTAGATGTCTTCTTCAGGGCTATGTCGACTATATCAAAATCATACTTCATCTTGTCTACCCAGACAGCGACTATCTCCTCGTCATATTCAGTGATGTTCTTACGTAGCTTCTGCCCCACCTTCTTGCTAAGCTTGATTACCTTGTCATAAGTGAGAAAATATCTGTTAAGATCATCGTAGCTGACAATACCCTGCTTCGACCAGTTAAGCGCAACTTTCGAAATATATGCCTTGCTGTCAAGCTTCTTGCGTCGCATGCATTCATTAAAAAGCGCATACACCACCTGCGGATCAAATCTGTACTGCGAAAACCAGTTGTCAATCTCACAATACCAGGAAGGGGACATTATTCCGGAAAAAAACGTCTTGCTTATGTCCGATATCATTTTCTCCCGCTCTGTCGTAATGTTCGCCTTAATAATTTGTGAAGGCATTTGGGATGTCTTCGGCTTGTATATCTTATCAATTTCCCTTGCCTTGATATCGGTTATGACATACCCCTTGTCCGTAAAATCGATCAGCCCGTAAGATGCAAGCTCGGCAAGTGCGACCTTTACAGTCTCGGTGTCAGTGCCGAATCTTGCTGCAAAGTCCTTATTGGGAACATCTTTCTTGGAACGAGCTACAAGTATTCCGTATACGTAAATCTTCACCGCAAGTCCATCCAGAATCGGCATATAGTCGGTTATGAAAATATCCGGCAGCAATGTGTCAGAAAAAAGCAGGTTCCGGTTCTCCTCAATGTTCACTTGATCTTGTCCCCCATATAAGTTTTAGTTCTTAATTCTTATGCCTGATATATAAAAATGCAACAATAGAATTATACCACTTTTACTCAAAGAGTCCAACGGAATTCTTGCCCTTATGCGCATTAGTTATCCTAAGTTATCCTAAGTCATCCTGGTGATAATCCGAAATATTTTTCTTGAACGTAATGCAAATGATGATAAAATGAAAAGGTGATCGTTTATGATACAATGGTGATTTTGTTCATGATTGAAAAGAGGAATTATGAAGATAGAAAAAAAACAGATCGACAAACAGCTGCGGATTCCAGGCATGATTTTCAAAATGATCATGAAATCCCCAGACGAGGCCAAGTTTAGACAAATGCGGAAGAGTTCAGATCGTCTACGCGGTAGAAAAGTCAAGGGGCTTAAATGCAGCGAGGAATGGATACCACGCAAACAAAACGGCAGCAGTCTTCGCATCTGCGTATACAAGCCAATTGAGCTTTCTCCCGGTGCTGCCGGAATCCTGTGGATGCATGGTGGTGGGTATGCAATTGGTGTTCCCGAGGCAAGCACCGGAATAATTAAAAAGTTCATTGAAGAGAGCGGCTGTGTAGTCATTGCACCGGATTATCGCCTGTCATTGGATAGCCCGTACCCAGCGGCTTTGGATGACTGTCACGATGCGCTTATGTGGATGAAGGAAAATGCCGATATGCTTGGAATCAGAGACGACCAGCTGATAGTTGCAGGCGAGAGCGCCGGAGGTGGACTGGCTGCGGCCCTTGCTCTCTACGAAAGAGATATCGGAGGAGTTAAAATCGCTTTTCAAATGCCGTTATATCCCATGATAGATGACCGGATGACAAGCGAGTCGGCAATTGATAATGATGCGCCTGTATGGGATTCTGTTGCGAACCGGGTGGCATGGGGTCTGTATCTTGGCGGTTTATCGGATAAGGATGTACCGGCCTATGCAGCACCGGCAAGAGCCACAGACTTTAGCGGTCTGCCTCCGGCGGTCACTTTCGTTGGAGATTTGGAACCCTTCAGGGACGAGACTGTGCTTTACGTGCAAAACCTTAGAGATGCAGGAGTTTTAGTCGATTTCGAGCTTTTTAAAGGGTGCTATCACGCTTTTGACAAGATGAACCCTTACGCGGACGTTAGCCGAAGAGCAGTATCGTTTTTGATGAAATCATTTAAATTTGCTGTCGAGCATTATTTTGCAGAACAGTTCAAATAAAATGGATGTCGTTTGGAGCAACCTATATTTTGGGGCTATCTTCTGACCTCAAAAACACGGGTTTCAATAAGTTGATAAAATTGATTGTACAGTGAAAAAACCGTCTGCAGGTAATCTTGCAGGCGGCTTTTTAAATAATGTCTTCTTGAAATATTGATATACTTGTTAATACTTTCTTAAAAACTGCGATGGAGTTAGTATCTCCGGTCGATCTATATCAACGACTGCAAAATCCTTGTCTCCCGTAATAAGAATATCAACATCTTCTAATATTGCAGTTGCAAGAATAGGATAGTCATATTCATCACGCATTGCAGGAAACTTTCCTTTGTCAATAAAAGCCGGCGTATATACGAGCTCATAAGGCAATTCGGTAAAAAATTCATCAAGTTCCTTCAATTTATGGGGGAATTTACGTTTTGTAACCCTGTTGATCTCCTCAATAATGTGGGAACATAAAACAATGGTATGTTTCTTGCAAAGTTTCAATTTAAGTTTGTTCATCTGTGCGGATGGAAAATATATTATTGAAATCAATACATTGGTGTCAATCATTATTCTCATAGCGTTCTTCCCACAATTCTTTTCTTATTTCTTTAACAAGATCATTCATTTCTTCAGGAGTATTATAACCTGCTTTCTGCGCTTCTCCAGACATCGATTTCTGAATCCTGTTAAAGGCTAGCAAAGCAGCATTTTCGAAATAAATCCTGCCATCCTGCTCGAAAAAGATAATCTTATCTCCTTCTTTCAAATTAAGCTTTTTGCGTATTTCAATAGGTATTGTAATTTGACCTTTTGTTGTAATTCTTGCTACTTCCATTTTAAACATCCTTCCTGAATTTATATATTTCTTACATTCCTTACTTAATTTAATTATACATCAGCAGAATGGAAAAATCAATTTGAATATTGGTTTATACAAACAAACTGTGTTCGCATTTTATACAAACAAACTTATAATTCATTTTTATCCTTTCAGTATGTCATAAATTATACATATGTTTAAATATCATTCATCAATCTTTCTTTTTGCCGATATGCTATTTCCTTGCATACTAAATCGATATTATCTGCAAATAGTGTGCTTTCTGTAATCCCCAAAATCCTTAATTGCTTCATTAGCATTTTCTTACTTTGCATTGGAATTTTATATTTCTTTTCGACAAAGTCAGAATTCTTTTCTATTTTTTTAATTTGATCTCTAAAATATTTTTGTTCTTTGGCGTTATTTGGTGCGATAGCATTAGGAAATAAGATATATCTTCCTTGCTGAAATTTCTGCCTTTCGCTTAGTTCCAATGCATTTATAAAAAGTAGTTTTTGACAGCATTTTTCCACCCATAAACCGCCTTCCTCTAAGTCATTCCCATGAATGTTTTTACACATGGTTTTTTGTTCAATAAAATATGGTTGCTCAATTGCCTTTTCATAAAAAAGAGAAAGAAATTCGACTGAAGTGTATGCTAATCGGTAACTATCAGCAATTGAATTAATAATAGGGTATGTTACTGAAGTATTGTTAGAGTCTTTGAATACAACAACTTCGCCATCTTTATTATCATTTTTACAAGCAAAAAACAAAGCAACTAGGGGATTCATGGTCACATCTAATAGTCGCGTTGGAATCCCATAATGTTGTAAATGTGCTAAAAGATTTATTGGTGTTTGGCTGTTGTAAAATATAGATGGAAATTTATTTTGAGCAGATTCTATCAAGTTTCTTTCAAATAATAACAAGGAGTTGCATGAATAAGTCCCTGCAGACCTCGCTAATGAAGGCAGAAGATCATAACTAATATCTTCATGTCCTCTATATAGTAAAGTTTCATCGTATACTATGTCGTGTTTCAAGTCTTTGCTTAATGATAAGATGTCCTTAATGTACTCATCTATGGAATTAATTTCAAAATATTCCGTACTCATGCTAACAACCTTTCATAATAAGTTAGGTATTTATTTTCAGAATACCTTACCACAACCCTGCTACCATTGATGTATTAATCTTATCAAAATATTTTACTTTTGTCATTATGCACTTTTATCCCAAAACCGACGGTCAGTGCCTACAATCACTATTCCCCAAAAGCCCTATAAACAGGCATTTCTTATTTAATCCCTAATCCCCTTGCTCTTAATATCTTTTATAATCGCTTGTAATTTCGGATAATTTCTTATATTTTATGACCGTAACAAACATCAAATAAACATCAACTCATAGGTTTCGACCTTAATTTTTAGCAATAAAAAGTGCCTCAAACTCAATGTTTAAGGCACTTTTTATGGTTGCGGAGGTGGGACTCGAACCACACGACCTTCGGGTTATGAGAGAGTTATATTTGTCATCATATTGTTTATAATCGCTTATATCTTTCATAATCGCTGATAATGCCGAGAATATCTTGCATTATCGCTTATAACTTTTATAGTTTCTGATAACTTTTATATGGATAAACATCAAATAAACATCAGGTCGGAGGTTTGGGATTTTCTGTGTGTGGACCGTGTTATCTATGTTGTCTATGATGCATACAAAATTAATATCGAATGTGTCGACTCTTCCAAAGATATTTTAATGAGAGAAGTATATGTCCTTGATCAGAATCAGATATAATAAAAACAAACGGTGGCTCTGTCTCACAAGAATATCCAAATGGTTGCTGATACCAAGCCTGTTAGGTGTTTGCAACCTATTGCAATTACTCATGTTAGGCGAAAAAAATAACCGTATCAAAAATATTTTTGATACGGTTATTAAAAAATATACTTAGTGTTTCAGATTTTATTAATTGCTTTTATTGTACCAAAGCGGTAATATTCAGCAAGTGTTTTTTCATAGTTAAAAGATCAGTTACTGTAACCGAACCATTTTTGGAAACATCAGAAGCAGCAAAAAACATTCCCATCAAATTTACATTTTTCAGCAGATAGCCTTTTATGTTTGCTAAATCATTAACAGTAATATTCCCATCACCATTTGTATCACCATATAGCAATGCTGTATACTCAGAATATCCATTCGTTCCATATGCATTTACTCGAATCTTTGTTCCAGTTCCAATTTTATCTTGTTCTCCCAATGACGATGCCCCGTTGTCAAAATATATTTTTGCCCCTTTCTTCACAATTAGATTATTCTTGAATTGTAATACATTTGTAGTATCATTAGATAATTTGGTTATTATATTATCTTGTGTAACAGTATAGTTACCAAAACTAACATTGGGTTGAGTCAAATTTGAAACAAACGTATTCATATCTGAGTATGTGCCAATTTCATCTAAATATATGGGTGAGCCTTTAATCTTACTTTCATCTTCCGTATAAAACTGTATCCAAAATTCTACTGCTTGTGTGTTATCAAATGCCACACCCTCAATATGATACATCTAAAAGGCTCTGCTATAAAATCGACGCACTCCAATTCCTGGAAGTTCCTGAAAAAGCATTTTCCCCTTATATGGAGCATCTACACCCCTGAAATCTACATTTAGAATTTGAAGTAAGACTTCATCATCGTATGACTTTTAATCCAAATCTTCCAACATCCATGAATGTATCCCAGGATTATCGAAATAATTTATTGATGCTCTGTCAGGTTCCTGATTTGAAAACGCCGTCAATACACTTTCTTTCGAATTCATCTTTAAACTCCTCATTTCGCGTTTTGTCCTTGATATCAACCTTTCACACTGCCCAAAACAATACCCTTCATAAAGTACTTTTGCAGGA
>CAZZCN010000018.1:0-35630 GCA_964652975.1 uncultured Oscillospiraceae bacterium
ATTCAAAAATCAGCCTCCGTTTTGATGTTTTGTTCATTTGTCTGCACATTCATTTTAGTATGTATATTTTACCATAAAAAAATTACAAAGCAATTATTAGCACTTAAGAGAGAAATTTTATCTGCATAAATACTTGTGATAGTTGTTGCGAAGGAATTCGGTCAATACCCGCTTGACACGATGAAAATAAGTGAGGAATTTAAATCGCTTTACACTTTATTCATTGATTTATATTGATATTCAATTAAAATTACATACAGGAATAAGATGCTGAAATTGTGTTGGTAAAAAGCTGAATATTTGATGGTGTTAAGACTGAATTTGTACTGGAAAAAATTTTCAAAATAAGGTATCATTCAAATGGATATTTGGATGATTATATTTGGCATACAATTATGTCCTGGCTGCCAATAATTACGTACAACTATGGAAGCTTGTTAGAATTCAAAAACTAATGAAAGCCATGTCAAAATCATATAATCAATAAACGGAGGAAGCAAGTTAATGGAGACAATTATTAATGCAAATACTATTGATGCCAATAGCGGCAAAGAGAATTTTGATATATCAAATCAGAACTCAAATTTCAAATATCTCTGTGTAATTTCACACACTCATTGGGACAGGGAGTGGTACATGCCTTTTGAGCAATTCCGTATCAGGCTCGTGGAACTGATGGACAGGCTTTTAACAATAATCGAAGAAAATCCGTCATATGTTTTTCATCTGGATGCACAGACCATTGTGCTTGAGGACTATCTGGAAATCCGTCCGTGGAGACGGACTCTTTTGAAAGAACTTGTAATGTCAGGGAATCTTATAATCGGTCCCTGGTATCTGCAAAATGATTTTTATCTGACAAGCGGTGAAGCCACTGTGCGAAACCTATTGGCGGGCACAAAGATAGCTGCGGAATTCGGACGTTGCGGGAAAGTCGGATACGCCCCAGACCAGTTTGGCAATATATCGCAGCTTCCACAGATTCTGTCCGGATTCGGAATCGACAATTTTATTTGCGGCAGGGGATACAGTCATTACGAAAAGAATAGTGAAGGCATAACCGTTCGCGATAATGCGCCAACTGAATTTATTTGGGAAGGACCTGACGGATCAAAACTGCTGGCTGTCTACATGAGATACTGGTATAACAATGCTCAGCGGATACCTTCAGAAATCGAGAAGGCAATGCCTTTTATTGAAAATATTGAACAGCTTTTTGAAGGATTTGCCTTGACACCTTACATCCTATTGATGAACGGTGTTGACCATCTGGAAGCTCAGAACGACTTGCTGCCGATAATCGACAGTGTCAATACGAAATTCAAACAGATCAGCGAGTTTGAAAATTCACAAGACAAAGAAGATGCCAAAGACTGCAAAAACCGTATTATTAAACAATATGTAATGGAAGACTATATATCAGATGTCAAAAAATACTTGGACGAAAACGAAATTCTGTTGATTACACAAAAGGGCGAGCTTCGGGAAGGAAATGACTGGGAAATACTGAAAGGCACACTTTCGGCCAGAGTGTATCTAAAACAGCTTAATGTAAAAGCTCAGACATGCCTGGAAAATCAGCTGGAGCCAATATCGGCACTTTATGAAATGGCAGGTGCCAAGGGGTCGTATGACAGTGATTATACAGAATATCTTTGGAAACAGCTTCTCAAAAATCATCCGCACGATTCGATATGCGGGTGCTCAAGAGACGAAGTGCATGACCATATGGAAGACAATTATGCAAGACTTGAGGAGGCGACATCCTATCTAGCCGGCAAAAAGTCTCTGGATATCGCAAATCACATGGAGATTAACTCAAAACAACCAGATGACAATCTTCTGGCCATCTTCAACACTCTTTCATTTCCAAGACATGATGTTATAGAGGCAGAAATTATTTTTCTCAAGTCCGAAAATGTCGAGGCATTTGGAATTGAAGACATAAATGGTGAAAGCCAAGACTTCATCGTAACAAAAGTCGAAAACCGCAAACATGATGTTTTTACCGCACTGAATCTGCCTGGCGTGCTTGATGTCAAAGTTTTCACAATACTTCTCTATACGCAAAATATCGAGGGGTTTGCTTTCAAGGGATTGCTGATAAAAAAAGCCGGGTGCTTCGAAGCAGGACAGATTTCCGAAAAATATATTGAATGTCCGGCAAAAAACGATATTTCAGTAGAAATTTCAAACGAACATATCAAGGCGGTTGTAAATTCCAAAGGCGAAATCACCATAACTTTCATCGATAGGAATATTGTCCTGCCAAATGCAATTCAAATCGAAGACCTGCCAGACCGTGGAGACGCATACATATTTTTCAAAACAGATGACGTTCCGTTTTACTCAATTGACTTTCCCGCAACTGTAACTTTGGTAGAAAGAAATCCACTTTTACAGAAAGTATCTATAACATATGAGATGACACTTCCGAAAGAGTATGATTTTGCAGCACGCAAACGAAGTTGCGAGAAGGTGCTGTGTCCTGTAGAACTGTCTCTTACACTTAAGAAGAACAGCAGCGTCCTGGAGATGGAGACGCACTTCTTAAACAACATAAAGGACCACAGAACCAGGCTTCTAGTAGATACAGGAATAGTATCTGATGAAAGCATGGCGGATATTCCATTTGACATTGTGAAGCATGATATCAATCCTTCGTATCCGGACACAATGAGCGATGTACATCCGAACACTTCGTTTGCTGCAATAACAACCTCATCAGATGATACAAACCAACCAATAACTGATTCACAGACAGTAACATCTGTATGCTTGGAGTCAGCAGAGTCAACAAAGTGCGCAACTTCAAAGTCAACAGAGTTCGCAGGAATCACTAGGGGAATTGCAGTTTTTACCACAGGCGAACATGAGTATGAACACTTGATAGACAGACGAAGCACTCTTGCATTTACATTGGTTAGATCCACCGGAGTTATTACACAGGGTGCCGACCTCAATCCAGCATGTGGCAGCCAGTGGAATGTTCCTGGGAACCAATGCCTGCGTGAACTGAAAAGCAGATTTGGATTGGCTGAATTCAATGGAGATGTTTCCAGTCTACCTGTCCGGTCACTTGCTTTTAGAATGCCTATGCAAGCGATATTCTCTTCCTGCGATACAAGAAAATTCGCCGGAGGAAGGAGTGCGGTTCAAGGAAGCACGCTAGAAGAATTCTACTATTTACCAGACATTCACCCTGAAGTTAAAATCAAGGACAATAAATCCATTGTAAAAATTGAAGGCAACGGGATTCTGGTTACTGCACTGAAGAAAGCCGAGGACAGAAGCGGGTTTGTTTTGCGAATCGTCAATATGAATGACACACCTGCAAAAGCACGGATTAGTTATTACGGAACCATCTCCAAATCGGACCTTTCTGAGAAATCATCCGAATACCTTGGCGTAAACGATATCACCATCGACCTTCGCACGAAAGAAATCGCGACATATTTTCTGGACAGACGGACTATAATGGAAGAAGAACCTTCATTTGCCGTTCAACTTCCCAAACCTAATGCAGAAACAATAGCTGCTATGGATGATGTTGACAACAATCGAAACATGAGTCCAACTTTTGACAGCGTTGAGGAATTGATGAGGGATTTGAATGCTAAAGATTAGATATATAGCAAACTTATTTGTGTTATCTAATTTAAAACACGAAAAATAGTTTGCCGAATGCGTTTTGATAACACATCTATTATAGAAAACATTTCAAAACGCTATACTACAAAGTTAAAAAAGATTATAAAGCAATACAAAAAAGAGGATATGACTTGAAACTATTTCAAGAAGTGATTTCTTTGCTATGTAACGAGCAACTTCTACCCCAAAATAATTATGTCCATTCCTTGGGTGGAAAATACTCAGGTCACAGAGAATGTCATATTGCACCTGATTGGCTACTAATTTATAAGATTGAGAAAGAAATTCTAACGCTTTCTCTTACAAGGATAGAATCACATAGTGATCTGTTTTAGTAGTTACATAATAATTAACGATAATGTTATACCTGAATAATTTATTTGACCATTTCATTTTCAGACATCATACTATCAATTTCTGATAATTTTACGGCAACAGGGTAATGGCCCACCTTGTTGAAGCAGATTAGACTCTTTTGCCATTTTCTGTGATTTTTATAAAAAATTAACCGACTTATTGTCAAATTCCAGTTTTACTACCATAGTTTAATTGTAAATGCTAAAAGTTTTTGATATAATTCTGCAAGACGGCACAATAAATCAAAGAAGAATTTTGTGCGCCAATAAATTTAAAATTGGAGAAAAGCAAATGTTTACTGTAAAATCTAAAGAGTCGCTAAACGAAATGACAACTAAAATGCAAGTTTATGCACCTCATATTGCAAATAAGGCAAAAGCAGGTCAGTTTATAATTTTCCGCGTCAACGAAAAGGGTGAGAGAATTCCTCTTACAATTGCTGATACAAACAAGGCGGACGGAACCGTGACAATTATATTCCAGGAAGTTGGAAAGTCCACAAAGGAACTCGGCGAATTGAATGTCGGGGAACAGATTCTCGATTTTGTAGGACCGCTTGGTTCGCCGTCGAAACTTGAAGGTATCAAGAGAGCCGCTGTCGTCGGTGGTGGTCTCGGCTGTGCCATAGCTTTTCCGCAAGCCAAACAGGTTCACGCGAATGGGGCAGTGGGTGACATAATTGCAGGAGTCAGGACCAAGGACCTTATAATACTCGAGAACGAGATGAGAGAGGTCAGTGACAATCTTTACCTTTGTACAGACGATGGCAGTTTCGGCGAGAAGGGATTTGTTACAGATATGCTAAAGAAACTTATCGACAGTGGCAAGGAATACGATGAAGTCATAGTTGTAGGTCCGCTACCGATGATGAAGTTCGTTTCGCTTTTAACTAAGCAGTATAACATCAAGACCACAGTAAGCATGAACACAATTATGATAGATGGTACGGGAATGTGCGGTGGATGCCGTTTGACCGTAGGCGGCGAGACAAAGTTTGCATGCGTTGACGGCCCTGAATTTGACGGACATCTTATAGATTTTGACGAAGCAATCAGAAGGGTTTCCATGTATAAGGATACCGAGAAGGTCAAAGACAACGAACATAACTGCAGATTGGAGAAAATGTAAAATGGCTAATATGTCTTTAAATAAGTTAGTAATGCCCGTTCAAGACCCTGAGGTCAGGAACAAGAATTTCAAGGAGGTTGCTCTCGGATATACAGAGGAGATGGCAATTGAAGAAGCGAAAAGATGCCTGATATGCAAGAATCCCTTCTGCGTCTCAGGATGCCCTGTTCAAGTAGCTATACCACAGTTTCTGGACCTTGTTGCACAAGGTGAGTTCGAGAAGGCATACGAAGCAATAGTTAACACTAACGCACTGCCTGCAGTATGCGGAAGGGTCTGTCCACAGGAGACACAATGTGAACAGCTGTGCATTCGCGGCAAAAAGGGAGAACCGGTAGCAATAGGCAACCTCGAGAGGTTTGTAGCTGACTGGCACATGAAAAACATCCACCAGAAGCAGGTAAAAGTGCCGAGCAACGGACATAAGGTCGCTGTTGTCGGATCAGGTCCGGCAGGGCTTATCTGTGCAGCTGATTTAGCCAAAATGGGATACGAAGTTACGATTTTCGAAGCATTTCACTCCACCGGTGGTGTTCTTGTTTACGGAATCCCCGAATTCCGTCTTCCGAAAAGCATAGTAAATATTGAAATCGAGAAACTTAGAGAACTGGGTGTTACAATTTTAACTAATATGGTTATCGGTAGGGCGTATTCGATAGACGATTTATTTGCCGAAGGGTTTGAAGCAGTTTTTATCGGCACTGGCGCAGGACTTCCTACATTCATGAAAATTCCCGGCGAGAATCTGAATGGTGTATACTCGGCAAACGAGTATCTTACAAGAATCAACCTGATGAGATCATACGACGAGACCTACGACACTCCAATCATGAGAAGCAAGGCAGTTGCGGTTGTTGGCGGCGGCAACGTTGCAATGGACGCAGCGCGCTGTGCCAAAAGGCTTGGAGCCGAGAAAGTATATATAATTTACAGACGCGGCGAGGCGGAAATGCCTGCAAGAATTGATGAAGTTCATCACGCAAAAGAAGAAGGCATCATTTTTAAAATGCTTACCAATCCTGTTAAAATACACGGTGATGACAGAGGATATGTCAAAGCGATTGAATGTGTTGAGATGGAACTTGGCGAGCCTGACGATTCCGGAAGAAGAAGACCGGTGGAGAAGGCGGGATCAAACTTCATACTCGATGTTGACACAGTCATACCTGCTATCGGAACATCTCCGAATCCTCTCATCAAGTCAACCACCCCTGACCTTGAGACAAACAGGTGGGGCTGCATAGTAGCCGACGAGAAGACAGGGCAGACTTCCAAAGAAGGCGTTTTTGCAGGCGGTGACACAGTTACAGGAGCCGCCACCGTAATCCTTGCGATGGGAGCCGGCAAGGCTTCGGCTGTTGCAATCGATGAATATATTAAAAGCAAAACGCAATAGAAAAGCAACAACTAAAATGCAAATGTAAAACTATAATTAAAACGAAGATGTTTTTTAATAATATTGGCATTTTAGCTAATAACAAAAAAGAATAAATCTTATTACACAAATATTGAACATAAACAAATTAATAATGTAACACAAGAATTAGAGAAATTACAAATCATATTAATAAATACGGAAAGAGTTTTTTGTGATATCATAACTCAAAGGCGGTGGACTTATGGCATTAGAACAATTCAAAATAATAACAGAAGCTGAGAGCGAAGCAGCAAAGATACGAAGTGAAGCTGTATTGCAAGCAAAGAAGATTATTTCCGATGCCAGGAAACAGGGCGAAGAGATTGTAGCGCAAGCGATATCCGATTCAAAGAGAGAAATGGCTGACCAGCTCGCTTTGGCAAATGAACAGGCACAGACGAATGCAAATGCAATTGCAGGCATGTCGCTTCAAGAAAGCGAAAAGCTAAAGTCTGATGCCAATATTAACAAGGACAAGGCTGTAGCGTATATAATCGAAAGGACTGTGAAGGGCTGATGGCAATAATCCCAATGAAAAAACTTTCACTTTTCGCCTTGACACAGGATAGAGAGATACTTCTCAGAGACCTGACAAGACTTGGCTGCTTCGAAATTACAGAGTCTGATTCAACTCAATTCGAAGAGTTCAGGACTACTGTAACAAAAGATGTTTCGTGCAGTAAAGAAGCGACAGACAACTTAAACGAAATTGTCAATGCTCTTAAGGCATTAGAAAAATTCGCACCTGTCAAGTCAGGACTTTTCTTTCAGAGACATCTTGTAACAGACGGTGAATTCAATAATCCAATAAAAGTTGAAGCCACACTTAAAATAGCGCATGAAATCAATTCTTTACACAAAGACATTATTAACAATTGGAATATAGAGAATAAGCTTGTGGCCATCAAGACAGCGGTTACGCCCTGGCTTAACTGTGATTTGCCATTGAATTGTATGGGAACGGATGAGACCGAATTCGTATTTGGCGCTTGTCCTGCATCTACTGATATGGATGCAATGAAGATGGCGTTAAATCTTGGTGTGCCTGAAAGTGAAATGAATATAGTAAACTCTGACAAGGAACAGTTCTACTTGTTGCTTATTGTCCATAAGCAACTGTTTGACAAGGCATTTGCAATTGTCAAGGAGTTTGATTTTGGTCGTGTGCAGTTCACCGGAATTGTAGATACTGCAAAAGACAGCATCACAGAGATAGAAAGACAGCTTGTAAATAACATAATTGAACGTGAGAGGATACAAGAAGAGATCAAGACATTCATAGTACATAAGACTGACCTTGAGAAAAGCTATGATGCAATTAATATCGAAGTCAACAGGGAGAAAATCAGAGACAAGCTCGTCAAGACAGAGAAAGTCCTTGTTTTTTCAGGTTGGGTGGCAGTAGATGAAGAAAAATCAATAACAAAATTACTCTCGCAATATATTTGTGCATACGAATTCAGAGATCCGCACGACGATGAACAACCACCTGTTAAGATCAAGAATTCAGCGCTTGTGAGACCATTTGGAATTGTTACCGAATTGTATAGCCTTCCGGATCCGAGAGGTATTGATCCTAATGCGTCAATGTCTATATTTTTCTTTGTCTGCTTCGGTATAATGGTATCTGACGCAGGATACGGACTTATTATTGCAGGTCTTTGCTATTATTTGATGAGAAAATACCGGATGCGTGGAATGAGCAAACAATTAATCTCTCTTTTATTCCTCGGAGGCATTTCAACCATCATATGGGGCGTACTGTTCGGCAGTTGGTTTGGAGATGTTGTACCGGTTATAAGCAAAATAATAACAGGCAAGGAGTTTATTATAAAGCCGCTTTGGTTCAATCCATTAGTAGACCCGATGAAAATGCTGTTTTTCTCATTTGCGATTGGTCTAGTTCATATTTTCTGGGGCATGGCGCTTAACGCATGGATGTTGATTAGACGTGGCAAATGGCTTGATGCAGTTTTTGATGTAGGTTTTTGGTACTGCCTGATAATAGGGCTTCTGGTTATGCTGATCAATTTCGAAGTCGGTAAGTACATGTCGCTTATAGGAGCTGCGGGAATTGTTTTGACACAGGGACGGTCAAAAAAAGGCATTATAGGGAAATTTATTTCCGGGTTGTTAAGCCTTTATAATATTACTGCTTACTTGAGCGACGTACTTTCATATTCCAGACTTCTTGCGCTTGGTCTTGCAACCGGAGTTATCGCTAGTGTTATCAACAACATGGGTGCACTGCTTTCAGGAAGCATAGTAGGGACAGTTGCAATGGTGGTTATTTTAATAGGCGGCAATATATTTAATCTTGCAATAAACACACTTGGTGCATACGTTCATTCGAGTCGTTTGCAATATATTGAATTTTTCGGTAAATTCTATGAAAGCGGTGGGGTAGCTTACAGACCTGCTTTCATGGAAACAAAATATGTAGACATAGTGAAGGAGAGTAAATAAGATGGAATGGTTAGAAACTTTATTCAGTGGGCAGTCATTGGCAATGCTGGGAGCAGCTTTGGCAGCAGGTCTTGCAGGCATGGGTTCGGCAAAGGGTGTAGGAATAGTCGGTGAAGCAGCTGCAGGGGTTGTTACTGAGGATCCTACAAAATTCGGTAAGACTCTTTTATTGCAGGCATTACCGGGAACACAAGGTATTTATGGAGTTCTTATTGCATTTTTGATTATGACAAAGATAGGACTTATAGGCGGAGCTGCTGTACCATTAACTGTTCAGCAGGGATTTTTCATTTTCATGTCGGCACTTCCGATAGCACTTGTTGGATTTTATTCTGCAATCGCTCAAGGAAAAGCAGCGGCTGCCGGTGTCATGATCATAGCAAAAAGACCTGAAGAGATAGCAAAAGGTATGATTTATGCGGCAATGGTCGAGACATATGCAGTTCTCTCTCTGCTGGTATCATTCCTTATGCTTAACGGCATAAAACTGTAAGCAGGGTGTATACTGATGAACGGTATTGATAAAATTACAGAAAAAATTAAAAATGACGCACTTGAAGAAGCCGGTGTGATTATTGATGCAGCCAAAGCCGATGCCCAGAAGACCATAGACAAGTTCAAAGCAGACGCAGCTGCCGAAAAAGACAAAATCGGCAGACAGACAGAGCTTAGAAAACTTGAGATTGTAAAGCATCAGGACGACATGGCACATCTTGAAGGTCGCAAGCAATTATTATCAGCCAAGCAGTCTGTTTTGGATGATGTATTCAAGGAAGCCTTCAAAACAATTAGAAAACTGGAAAAGGCGGAGTATATTGACTTTTTATCCGGTATGGCATTTAAAACTTCATTAAATGGAATAGATGAGATAATTCTATCCGCTGCAGACAGAGAATCCTACGGTGCTGACATCGTAGCCAAAGCCAATCGATTATTGGAAAGCAGTGGCAAAAATGCTTCACTTGTCTTATCTGACGAGGTCAGAGACATTGACGGCGGCTTGATACTAAGGACCGGTAATATCGAAACCAATTGTACATTTGATGTTCTTTATGATATTGCCAGAGGCGAACTCACAACCGAGGTTGCAGGTATACTTTTTTAGGGGGTAGTGATTCAGGTGTCGGATACAACAGATTTTCTTTATGCTACGGCAAGAATACGTGCACTTGAGATGTCATTCATCAATTATGATAGAATGGAGCGCATGCTGACGGCTAAAACTAACGATGAGGCTTTAACAGTATTGGCTGAATGCGGCTATGGCGAAGTGCACTTGACATCTTCTGCCGACATTGAGAGTATTATATTGAATCAGCGGCTTAAAACTTATGATCTCATAGAAAAGCTTGTTGTTGACAGAAGCATTCTTGATATTTTCAAGATTAGATACGATTACCATAATATTAAAGTCATAATAAAATCTGCAGATGAGAATATTTCACATCTTTTAATTAACACCGGACGTATAGACACCAGATTCCTGGAGATTGTGATAAGAGAATCGGATTTTTACAAATTGAATACGACCATGGCAAAGGCGGTGGTGGATTCAAGGGAAGTTCTTTCAAGAACAGGCAATCCACAGCTTTCAGATTTCATACTTGATCGTGCGGCTTATGCAGAAATGCTCGGCGTTGCCGAAAAGACCAATAGCAGATTTATTTTGAATTATGTAAAATTGTTAATTGATGTTAACAATCTGCGTTCGTTTATCCGATGTTCACGAATGAACAAGGGAAGTGATTTGCTTAAGAATGCGCTGTTCGAGGGCGGAGAGATAGATGTTGCTCTTTTAATTGCCGCAGTCGATGATGCATCCTTCAAAGCCGAAAGCATCTATGCATTGTCAAAGCTCGAAAATGCCGCCACAGTTGGCGACTCCGCGCTTAACGGCGAAAAATCACTGACTGTTTTTGAGAAAGTGTGCGACGATGTTCTAGTGGATTACCTGAAAAGCGCCAGATATGTGTCATTCGGTGAACAGCCGATATTTGCATACGTTGCAGCAAGGGAATCAGAATTCATGACAGTTAGAACGATATTCTCTGGAAGACTTGCAAATGTAGATACTGATTTGATACGTGAAAGGTTAAGGAAAGCCTATGTATAAGATAGCTGTTCTGGGTGACAATGAAAGCGTTCTGGGATTCAAGGCTCTTGGGCTTGACGTTTTCCCCTGTGACAACAGCAAGGCAAAAGATTTATTGCACGATCTGGCAAAGCAGAATTATGCAGTTATTTATATTACCGAGCAGATAGCAAAAGAAATAAAACCGGAAATTGACGAATACAAAGACAGTCTTACTCCTGCGATAATACTAATTCCATCAAAGGAAGGCAGTCTTGGAATCGGTATGAATAATGTACGGATTTGCGTTGAACGTGCAGTCGGAGCGGACATACTCGACAAGTAATGAAAGCCAAATTTTGTAAATGCATTGAACATGCATTCAAAGTGGATATGATAGACAAGAAATATAAACCAAATTGTAGATTTGTTTCAGATTTGCAGTAGGTGCGGATATAGTAAACAGGTAATTGAAGAAAGAGAGTTGATATTGATTATGGATAAAGCAACAATAGTTAAGGTGTCAGGGCCTCTCGTAGTAGCCAAAGGACTAAGCCATGCCAATATGTTTGACGTAGTTGGCGTAGGTCCGCAGCGTCTTATAGGCGAGATAATTGAGATGAGAGGGGACAACGCATCAATCCAGGTTTACGAAGAAACAAACGGACTGGGTCCTGGGGACGAGGTTGTTTCAACAGGATTTCCTTTGTCTGTGGAGCTGGGGCCTGGACTAATCGAAACCATATATGATGGTATTCAAAGACCACTTGAAGAGATAAGAAAAATTTGCGGCAGCAACATTAAGCGTGGAATAAGCGTCCCGTCTCTGAATCGCGAAAAGAAGTGGAGTTTTACACCAACCGTTGCAGTTGGTGATAAAGTAATTAGCGGGGACATAATTGGAACGGTAGAAGAAAACATCGTTATAACCCACAAAATAATGATACCGGCCAATATTTCGGGAACCATCATTAAAATCGAATCAGGTGAATTTACAGTTGAAGAAACTGTTGCACTTCTGACTGATGATAAAGGTCAGGAAGTAAAGTTACAGATGATGCAAAAATGGCCGGTCCGTAGAGGCAGACCGTATGAGCAGAAGCTTCCGCCGACGATACCGATGCTTACCGGACAGAGGGTAATTGATACGCTTTTCCCGCTTGCAAAGGGAGGAACAGCTGCTGTTCCGGGACCGTTTGGAAGCGGTAAGACCGTTGTTCAGCACCAGCTTGCAAAGTGGTCTGATGTCGATATAGTTGTATATATCGGTTGTGGTGAGCGTGGAAACGAAATGACAGACGTATTAAGAGAGTTTCCTGAACTGATCGATCCTAGAACCGGTGAGAGTCTGATGAAAAGAACAGTCTTGATTGCAAATACATCAGACATGCCCGTCGCAGCCCGTGAAGCATCTATTTATACAGGAATAACAATCGCCGAATATTTCAGAGACATGGGATATGAAGTAGCGGTTATCGCCGACTCAACTTCAAGATGGGCAGAGGCGCTGAGAGAAATGTCAGGTCGACTGGAGGAAATGCCCGGTGAAGAGGGGTATCCTGCATATCTGTCATCAAGACTAGCTCAGTTTTACGAAAGAGCAGGAAGAGTCGTATGCAAAGGAAGCGATAAACGCGAGGGTTCACTTACAGCCATTGGAGCTGTTTCCCCTCCAGGTGGAGACATATCAGAGCCTGTCTCTCAGGCGACACTCCGTATTGTTAAAGTTTTCTGGGGTCTAGACAGCCAACTGGCATATAAGAGACATTTCCCCGCCATCAACTGGATGCAAAGCTACACTCTTTATGCGGACAGGCTGGAGCCATGGTTCAATGAGAATATCAATCCGGAATTTAAAAGCCAGCGTGACCAGGTGCTGCATCTTTTACAGAATGAAGCCGAGCTTGAGGAGATAGTACGACTGGTCGGAGTTGATGCATTATCCTCGCAGGACAGACTCATACTTGAGACAACGCGAATGATCAGAGAAGACTTTTTGCAACAGAATGCTTTTATGGACGAGGACTCCTACACACCCCTTACCAAACAATATAGTTTAATAAGACTCATCCTTACATTTTATACCAAAGGAAATGAAGCGATAGCAAACGGTGCTGATATGAACAAACTCTTTGGTTTGAAGGTAAAGGAGCGAATAGGCAGAGCAAAATACATTCCGAACGATGAAAGTGAGCAAATGATTCAAGAGATCGAAAAAGAACTGATTTCGCAGATCAAATCACTATATGAAGGAGGGGACGAGGAGTAATGTTAAGAGAATACAAAACAATCAGTGAAATAGCAGGTCCCCTTATGCTGATCAAGCAGGTCGAAGGTGTAACCTATGGCGAGCTTGGAGAGATAGAACTGCAAAACGGTGAGATAAGGCGTTGTAAAGTCCTTGAGGTCAATGGAAGCAATGCTCTTGTTCAACTTTTTGAAAGCTCAGCAGGGATTAATCTTTCTGAGAGCAAAGTGAAGTTTCTTGGTCATGGTCTTGAACTGGCCGTTTCCGCTGACATGCTGGGCAGGGTGTTTGGAGGTCTGGGTGCTCCTATGGACGGAGGACCTGAAATACTACCCGACATGCGCCTTGATGTGAATGGCACGCCAATGAATCCGGCGTCAAGAAATTACCCTGATGAATTTATTCAGACAGGCGTCTCGTCAATAGATGGTCTTAATACTCTTGTACGTGGACAGAAGCTGCCTATATTCTCAGGATCCGGACTACCACATGCACAGCTTGCGGCACAGATTGCAAGACAGGCAAAAGTTTTGAATAACGACGCAAAATTTGCGGTTGTTTTTGCAGCAGTAGGAATAACATTCGAGGAAGCTGATTTTTTCATAACAGACTTTAAGAAGACCGGGGCTATCGACAGGACTGTTCTTTTTATCAATCTTGCCAACGACCCGTCCATTGAGAGAATAGCAACTCCGCGTATGGCCCTTACAGCAGCTGAATATCTCGCATTCGAAAAAGATATGCACGTTCTAGTCATCATGACTGATATAACCAATTACGCAGAAGCTCTTCGTGAAGTATCTGCTGCAAGGAAAGAAGTTCCCGGAAGACGAGGATACCCCGGATATCTTTATACAGACCTTGCAACAATGTATGAAAGAGCCGGTAGAAGACTCGACAATGAGGGCAGCATAACTCTTATACCTATTCTTACAATGCCGGAGGACGACAAAACGCATCCGATTCCTGACCTGACAGGATATATTACTGAAGGACAGATCATATTATCAAGAGAAATATACCGCAAAAACATACTGCCACCCGTAGATGTTTTACCATCCCTCTCAAGACTTAAGGACAAGGGAATTGGCAAAGGCAAAACGAGAGAAGACCATGCGGATACTATGAACCAGCTTTTTGCAGCTTACGCCAGAGGCAAGGAATGTAATGAGTTGATGACCATATTAGGAGAAGCTGCTCTTACTGAAATTGACAAGCTTTACGCCAAATTTGCAGACGAATTTGAGAAGCGATATGTATCCCAGGGATACGAAGTCAACCGTTCAATTGAAGAGACTCTAAATCTTGGCTGGGAACTTCTATCCATACTTCCGAAAAGCGAGCTGAAGAGAATCAGACAGGCATATATAGACAAATATCTGCCACAATAGTAAAGAGGAGACAAACAAGATGGCTGCTCTGCGGGTGAATCCCACAAGAATGGAATTAACAAGGCTAAAGAAGCGACTCAAGACCGCCATGCGTGGTCATAAGCTGCTTAAAGACAAACGCGATGAACTTATGAAACAGTTCCTGGAGATAGTCCGTAACAACAGGGCTTTACGCCGAAGAGTTGAAGGGGCCTTGATAAATTCCCATGCGAGTTTTACGGTTGCCGCAGCCGTCATGTCACCTGAATTTCTAGAACAGGCGCTGCTTTATCCAAAGCAAAGCGTTTCTGTAGATATTTCACTAAAAAATATTATGAGTGTAAACGTACCACAATACAAATTTATCACTTCCAATGAAAACGCAATGGACATATATCCATATGGCTTTTCCCAGACATCAGGTGAGCTTGACGATTCTGTCAATGCACTGTCTAAAACGCTAAATGACATGCTTGAACTTGCAAGAATCGAAAAGGCCGCCCAGCTGTTGTCCCAGGAAATAGAGAAAACCAGAAGACGGGTCAATGCACTTGAGTACGTCGTAATACCACAACTAATAGAGACCATCCGTTATATCACAATGAAGCTTGACGAAAATGACAGGTCGAATCTGACAAGACTCATGAAGGTGAAGGACATGATGATCGAACAGGCACGAAAAGAGTGAAAAAACTTGTTTTTTCACTCTTTTCGTGCCTGAGAAAAACCATTTGACAGCATATAAGCAATCAAATGGTTTTTCATTGCGATTTTGATATTTTCATGGTCGCTTTTTCATCACAATTGAAAAATCAAATAAAAAGGCAAAAGAAGCTGTCTAACCGACAGCTTCTTTTTTGCATTATTATTACAGTAGTAGTAAAATTTAGTGAAAACTGTTACAAATCCGAAATTAAGTGGTAAAATGTGTTGAAATAAGAAGCAGGTTGATTTTTGAATACGATTAAAATTAGGTTTATCAAGGGATTAGGGTTTATCTAATAACGTATTTGCCAATTTGAAGATTGGGTTTTTATTTACACATAATTTATGAGGAGGTTGTTTATGATAAAGGAGATGTTCACTTCGTTTAAAGACTCTATACAGAACAAGAAGATATTTTTTATCGCTCTGACCTTTATGATTGTAGGCTTCTTTGTCTCTTTTCTGTATTATAGCGGTACCATTTCTGCAGACAGGATATCATTGATTTTATGGATGATTTCAATTGTGCTTATAGTCTTTTCATTTTACAATAAATCTGAAGCGAGAGACCCCGAATTAAAAAAGCTTGTTTTCTTGATACTTGGCGTATCAGCTCTGTACTTTGTGTCACATTTATGGAACTTTAATGCAGCACCGTGGAACTCAAATGGATTGTTTGATGATGCAGCTTGGGATATCAAATTTGTACTGGAAATGGCACAGAGTAATTCTTCATCGCTTATTGTGAAAGACACTCTGGTCAGTGGAATATCAAGAGAACTTGTATTCCATCATTACATTGGAATATGGTTTCAACTTTTCGGATATAATCTGTTGATTTTTAATGTTGCCCTGATATTTTTAGGCTACATTACAGTACTCTTCACATCGTTGCTCGCTTTTAGAATTTTTCGCAGTTATACATACGCAGCAATTGCAGCCATACTGATTAATTTCTTACCGTTGCACTTCACACAAGTTTTTATGGGACATAGATACGCTATTTGTGCGCCATTGATGATGATTTCCCTGTATTTTCTGTATTATGGATACCAGAAGAGGTCTGTGGTCAGAATTGCCGTTGGCGGCGTGTTTGCAGGCATTTGTCTCGAAAGTGCTATAATGGGCAAACAATATATTTACGCACTGCTTGGAGCACTTATTTTGTTCTTCATAATAAACCTTAAGCGAAAAGACAAATTGAAGGAGATTGCACCATTATTTTTAACAGCTGCAGTATCTTTTATAGTTGCAGTAATCCCTTTAATCTCATTTTTCATAACGAATCCTGCTCTATATACAATGAGAGAAAGCATGCTGATTAGTGAATTTTTGGCAAAAGTAAAAACAGACGGAGTTAATCCTCTTTTAGAAAATATTAAAATATGCTCTGAGACATTTTTTGCCGGTAATACATATCAAAGACAGTTCATGAACGCATATCCAATAATACCCTATTTATTTCTTCCGTTTATTCTAATAGGAACTGTAATTTCTATTGTTAAAAAGCATTATTATATATCACTTATGATATTGATTCCTGTTATAGGCTCCTTTGTAGTAATCTGTTTTGATTTCAGAGTATTGATTTCGGCTCCGTTCTATGTGCTTTCTGTGGTATTTGCACTTAGCTGGCTAGGCTCTTTAATAAAACCCGAAAAATTAAAGTATATGGCAGTGTTAAGCGCCACAGTTTTACTTGTAATATCACCTTTGAGGTATATCGGCAATTTATCACAGGATCCCAACGGACAATTCATGCTTCCACATACTTCGGTCGCTGCTTCAAGGTTTATTCAAGATATCGCAGCAGGTGAGACAAATCCGAAATTTACTATGAAATTCGATGAATTTGACAGAACCGGAGAAAACTCCAAGTATGACACACTTGCTGCTACAAGGAATTCTTTCGCTCATGTCAACACCTTTCTGCATAATTTTGACAGCCGCAGAATATTGAACCTTCTAGATAACTTTCCGTATGCAGGAAAGGCCCTGAAAGTATTACATGGATTTTTCAAAAAGGCTATAGACGAATACAAACCCGCCGGCAAAGACCTGATGATAGTCCTGGAGAAGGGAGAAGAGATTACCGGAATTCTGGATGCATTGAGTGCCTATGACAAGAAGATGATTGTTGAATACAAGGAAGATATCGACGGAAGCACAATCGAGATGTTCACGATTAGAATACCTTCTGCAAGTATTGCAGATTTCAAGGCGTTTGTGGCAAAAATGAAAAATTGATTTACTAGAACTGCTTCTGATATATACAGGATTATTTTTAACCGTACCAGTGACCTGTTTTTGAGCTTGCGAACTTAAAACGAGTTAAATCGAATCAGACAGGAACTTATTAATAAATATATGCAACAATTAGGAAGAAAAAGGACATTAAATGGTTGTTTTGCGGGTTAATCCCACATAAATGGAATTAACAAGGCTGAAGAAACGCTTTTTGTATATAATAAGAAAGGATTTTTGAATGATGAAAGATTTACCCAAAACAGGAGAACAAAAGTTTCAACATAAAAGTGAGGTGATAAAATATTACAAAAAAATATCCGATTTTTTTCTTGGGGATTTCAAGAATAGCAATTTTATTGTTTTTATAATATATTTATTTACAGTATCTATTCTTGAGATTATTGCACATTTAAATCACGGTGCTTTTTCAATAATTGCGTCAAGAATTTGGATTATTGGAGGTGCCGTTTGTATTATTACAATTTTTTATTACCTCATAGATGCCTTTAAAAAGGATATTACTACAAAAAATTATATAACGGCGGTTTCTTTGATCTTTCTTATAATTGCATTGCTTAGTGTATTGGGTAAGGTAAATATTACTGAAATCAATCCTGATGCAACTCAACAAATGGCTGCGGGAATTGATTCATTTAAAGAAGCAGATTGGAACTATACCGGAAAGGCATTTCTAGGATATCCGAATAGACAGTATATATTGGGTGCAATTCCAGCAGCAATACTAGGAAGAAGCATATTTACACTTCAGCTGGGATTTGCATACCCTTTTTTACTTGGACTTATCTGCATGTATTTTGGAGTCAGAAAATGGGCTGAAACTTTTGGAGGAGACATTAAACTTTCAATTATTCCAATATTCTCAATTGTAACTTTCCCATTTATAACAGAATACTATTTAAATTTTGAACAAGCAATTTTTCCAGTATCATTTACAATGATTATTCTTGGTTTATTTTTGATTTTTATTTGCAAGCCGAATTTGTTAAGCTTATTTGCAATATCCTGGTTTGGCAGTCTATTAAGCAATTGTTACACACCTGCTCTTGCATCTCTTGGATTATTAGTGATTTTCCTGATTGTTACGAGTTATATGTTTTATAAAAAATCAGATTATCTACCTTCCAAAGCGATTAATAGTTTAAAAATTTCGAAATTATTAGGAGTAACCGTATTCAATATAATTATTTTTCTTTTTGCAACTCTGCTTAGTCAAAGACAGGATAGAATAACACAAACACGCCAGGACGCTGACGTGATTTCAACAGCATACAATAGTATTTATTCTTTCGTAACAGACAAAGATGCTGTTTTTATGGGTATGTTTGGAATAGTAATATTAATTTACCTAATAGCTGGTCTTTCACTCAGGCTAAAAAGTAAAGATTTCATTGTTTCAATATGGGCTTTAGGTGTTTTTGTTGCAACTTATTTATTAAAAGGATATACATCGTACCAGCCTGCCTGGATAATGCAAAGAGCTTTAATTGTAATTCCTGTTTTACTTATAGGCATTATCATTTATCTTATTGATTGGACAAAAATGAACAATATTAGGATTAAAACCGACTTTTTTGTTATTATAATTATTGCATGTGTAATTATTGCAAATAGTAATACTCAACGTGTCAACCAGTCATTCACTTATTTTAACAGTATTCAACCTATGAAATTTATGCTTTCCGATCTAGAAATGACAATAGAGAAAATGAGTATTACTACTCAGGAACCATTTAATTTAATAGTGTTTACAAATGACATTCTCAGAAAAAATCCTGGTGATTATTGTAAATTCCTACATCCTAATGCAAAAGTATTTGTACCTGAAAATAAGATATTGCCCAAAGAAATTGATACAAGCAAAATAACCATTATCTATAGTGATGATAACATTCCCGGGTTGACTAATAGAACTGAGCTTATACAGATTGCTTTTGAGAATCAAAAGCATAAAAGCACAGTAACATTATATAAGGGTGTTATAAAGTGATGAATTCCATGTAATAGGAGAGGGACAACTTCGGCAGATAACATTTGTATTTTATTCTGGGTATTTCAGTAGTGTACTTTCATAGCACCAGTGGAATTTTAACATAATATATTCCGGCAAGGATCTGATGTTAGTCATAGAGAAAGACGAAAAGATTACCGGAATACTGTATTCCTTAAGTGCCTACGACAAAAATAAATATTCGAATACAAGGATGACATTGTCGTCAGGACAATCGAGATGTTCACTATGAAAATACCTTCTGCAAGCATTGCAGATTTTAAGGAGCATGTCGCGAAGAATCTTGGCACGAAATAAGATAACCGAATATATTTATAAAGGGAGAAATGCTTTTAACGAAAATTACTTTGGAACAGGGATTGATAATTACAAGAAAAATAGGGTTTGTGTTTGAATTTTAGTTATATAAATTAATGCTGAATTTTGCAATACATTTGAAGGGTAAATAGAAATGAAAAAACTCGATTTGTTAAAATTACTATTGATTTATATTGGACTGTTTGTAATAGGAACAGCGGCTTATATATTTAGCTTTCGCACTTTCTTGCTAGGAAATATTTCTGTTTTTTTCTATAGGGGAATTGCTCTTATTCTTTTATGGGGAGCAATAGTCGCTTTGATCATGACAGCTCTAAAACTGTTACATTTTAAGAGACTGATAACCGTCAGAGACATTTTATTGCTGTTATGTGCTTTTTGCTGCATTAATGTCGTAATTTTCACACACCTTCCAACCACCGCTGACCGTTCGATAACGGTTTTTATGCTTGGTTATATTGCAGGTGATGAATCGGTATCCTATACCAAGCAGGAGCTCGAGACGGTATTTGCGGATAAATACATTAATGAATATGATGCTTTCGGCAAAAGGCTTCAAGAGCAGATTGTCACCGGAACGATAGAGAAAACGTCTGATGGCAGATACCGTATAACGGACAAAGGCAAGTCCCTTATTGCAATTTACGACAAAATTACCGACTGGTTTCTAATTGACAAGAAGCTGGTGCATCCGGATGTGGCGAAGTGAAGACACATAGGTGGTAGAAAAAGAATAACCAACCATGGAACACTTTGCGACGAAATATATTAAGTATTAAGAATTATACAATAATCATTAATGTAACATCCATTATAAATGGCATAAAATCGCTTAGACTATTAATAGTATTGATTGTTAATAAACTTTAGAGTTAATGGCTTATGGATTAATTATACAGGGGTTCCAGTAACACAGTCTACGGTCTCTTGTTAAGCTCTTCCTTTATCACATCCCAGATATATGCCTCTTCAAACCCTTTGCGCCAGGAGGCCACGCCCGCTAGGTTGTAATCGCGCACAAGCTTTATTCTTGAACGCATGGATACATCGTCTTCTATCCAGACCTTGTTGGTTGTACCATTTTCTTCATATTCCGCATAATTTTGGCCGGTATTAGGGTCAAAGGATTTTGTAACATTTCGCTTAACGAGAGCGTTCTTTATTACTGCCATAGAGTATGCTTTTGATGTCACCTTGAAATCACCGGAAGCAGATTTTGTTTCAGTCCATATCCTTGTATAAAAAGGAACACCGAGCAATAATTTGTCATTTGGTATCTGCTCGAGAATTCTTTCCAGTCCCTCCTTGACCCATGGCAGTGAAGCGACAGAACCTGATACAGGACTCGTAGCCCAATGCTCGTCATATGTCATGACAGCCATGTAATCAAGCACCTTGGCCAGTTCTGGTCTGTCGTATACCATAGACCAATTAGGATTTGTTGACCTTATAGTAACATCCATGGATACTGTGAGCCCCTGCTCATGAAGCATGGTGGTTATTTCACGTACAAACTGTGTAAGGTAATCCTTGTCATCATAATTGACATCCTCGAAGTCAATATTAATTCCATCGATGTTAAGAAGATCGGATAAAAGAATAATCTGGGATATAATTTTCTTCCTGATTTCAAATTCCCTCAGAAAAACCGACGAATTTGATGGACTGAACCCATTGCTAAACAGAGCCCACACCTGCAGTCCTTGACTATGGGCCCAGTCGACATAAGCTAGAGAACCAAAGCTTCTAACATCCCCCGCTTTATTGGTCACTGAAAACCATGTAGGCGAAATTACATTCAATCCCGGTATGGGTTTGTAAGAACTCATATCCTGGATAGCCCGTGAAGAATAATCCCAGGTAAGGTTGATTTTCCCTCCTGTTGGCTTCCATGCCGGGGACGCAGGTACGTCGACCTTTTGGGCTGCTACAATCTCCTTGAGTTTTACACTGTTCTTGTTAATAAATCCAACCATTCCAGCGGAAGTGCGGACTTTGTACCAGCCGTTTTCTTCACTATAGACAATCAGCTTTTCGTCCGAAACAAGACCTTTGATTCTAGGACTTCCGAACAGCGGCTTTTCCCTTAGAAAAACAGAATTGTTCATAAACGTATCAAGCTTGAGAAAGGGGTCGGGCCAGAATGAGTCGGTTAGCTTTACCTCGACTATCATCAGTGATTTCTTGTAATCATCAATTGTTGCTATTCCAGATGAAAGATACTCAATCTTAAGACCATACACCGGGGCTAGAAAGTCCAGGGAGACATATGGATTGTCACCATCCATAAAAGTAGGGACATCGATTGAAACTGGCTTGTAATTAATATATGTTGTAAGGAGCTTGGTGTTCATTTCGATAAGCTTGTTAGAAGTTGTTACAATTATGCGGTTGCTTTCAGGTTCCCAGAAAAGGGATGAATCAAACATTTTCTTTATGATATCGTATCGGATAAAAACCTTTTTGTCTACAACCTTGAATTCTTGATCCGCAAATGATACATCGTTAAAAATTAATTTCGAAATTTTTGCTTTGGACGTCAGTGTGCTGGGATAATATCCGATAAAAAGTGCTGTAAAAGAAATAACCAGAACTAAAAACACTGCTGACAGAACAATAACCACCCGGAATCCGCGCCTTCCCGGTAACCTTCTGCGTTTGCCTCTCTCTCCGGCAATCTGACCGCTATTGGCAGACTTTGCTATATCACCATCAAGTACCTCTCCAGTGCGTGGTTCATTTAATTTATTACTTTTCATTTTTGTATATCCTTTTCCAAAATATCAAGATGTTTCGTACGATATAGCAAACTGATGTTTATTGTATTATTTACTGAAATAAAACAGTTTGCAATTACGTTTTGATATAATATCTGTTGTACAAATTATTTCAAAACGCTATACCTGCAGTTTATTCTAAAACCATGTCATAAGACAATTATACCATAAAAATGATTTTTCAAGAAAGACCCGATAAACCACGCGTTTATAATAGAATCCAAGCGACGGTATCAAATGTAATCAGGTTAGCTAAGTGGTAGACACAATTTATTATTATTATGATATAATAATCGTGTGTACTTACAGATTTTTCATATAGGATTTTGGCTGGGAGATTATAGAAATGAAATATATAAGTGAGTTTGTAAAAGTAGTTTTTTCACTTGCCATAGTAGTGGCTCTGGTTATTTACTTTGGCGCTGACCTTAATGTTGAAGGTTCTTTTAAATACAAGATTGCTAACAGAAAAGTCACCATAACCGGTTATACAGGAAGTGCAAGAGAGGTAAGGATACCCGAAACAATCAAAGGTTATCCCGTAACTGATATTGGTAGATATTCATTCGAAGCCAACCATATAATTTCAACCGTTTCAGTGCCTGACAGTGTTGTCACAATAGGTGATGGTGCTTTCTCAGGATGCAAATCACTAAAGAGTATTCTCATCCCTAACAGCGTAGTCGATATAGGCAGCTCAGCTTTTTTTTCTTGCAGTTCATTGGAAACAATGGTAATTCCTGACAGTGTTACAAGCACCGGCAATTCGATATTTTATAACTGCACATCGTTAAAAAGTGTGAAGATGTCGAAGAATGCCAAAAGTATCGGCAACTCGGATTTTTTTGGATGTGTGTCCTTGAAGGAAATAGAAATTCCCGAAAATGCAACCGTCATCGAGAACAATGCATTTAAGAACTGCTTGGCGCTCGAAGAAATATCAATACCATACCGTGTTAAATCCATAGACAATAATGCATTCAGAGGATGTGCTTCATTAAAATCATTGTCTATTCCTATCAGTGTCATATCAATTGGATACGATGCATTCAGAGGGTGCAAATCACTTGTCGAGGTAACTATTCCTAGCAGTGTGACATTAATTGAAAGTGGTATTTTTACCGAGTGTATAAAGCTGGAGAAGATAATAATTGGTAATGGCGTCAAGGACATACCTAATGTTGCATTCAAGGACTTGCCTGCTTTAAAGGAGATTATCATAGGCTCCAAGGTTGAGCGAATAGGGAATGATGCCTTTAAGAATTGCATTTCCCTTTCAAGAATTAATATTCCCGATAGTGTTACAAGCATAGGAACAAACATACTAAACGGCTGCAAAGTATTGACTAATATTACAATTGGTAACGGACTTACCGAAATACCCGACTATGCATTCAGTGAATTACCTTTATTGGTTGATGTCAAAGCAGGCAAAGGAGTGTCAAGCATAGGAATAGAAGCATTCAGAGATTGCGTTTCCCTTAAATCCATTACTATTCAAAACAGTGTTACAAGCATAGGTAAGGACGCATTTAAAGGCTGCACATCGCTCATGGAGGTTAACATCGGCAAGATAATCAACATCATCGTGCCTACACTGCCACCGACACCGACACCAAAACCCACACTGACACCCACCACTACACCTACTCCTACACCAGTGCCGACAGTTACTATAAAGCCGACGCCTACGGTGAAACCTACTGCCAAGCCAACAGCAACAACCAAGCCGACTGCCACACCAACCGTAACACCTGGGCCTATATAATAGTCAGTGTTCTTGTATAATTTGTAGGAAACATAAATATCAAACTTTCATATTTCTGCTACGAATGTGTTATGTAAATCGTAATAACAAAAGGCAAATGAAACGGAGGGATTTTCTATGGTAAACATGAACATAAAATATATTCACGCCAGAGAGATAATCGATTCACGAGGCAATCCGACGCTAGAAGCGATGGTGACATTGGAATGCAATGCTAAAGGGACTGCAGCTGTTCCATCCGGTGCATCCACAGGAATTTTTGAAGCTGTCGAACTTCGTGACAATGACAAGAACAGGTATAACGGCAAAGGTGTTCTTAATGCAGTGAGCAATGTCAATGATGCAATTTTTAATTCCTTAAAAGGAATGAATGCTTCTGACCAGCTGGCGATTGACGATGCACTGATTTTACTTGATGGAACCCCTAACAAAGGCAGCCTTGGAGCCAATGCAATTCTTGCAGTGTCGCTTGCGGTTGCAAAAGCTGCAGCCAATGCCCTTGATACGCCGCTTTATAAGTATATAGGCGGAGTAGGTGCACATGTTCTTCCAACACCAATGATGAATATATTGAACGGCGGTGCTCATTCCACCAACAATATCGATATTCAGGAATTTATGATAATGCCAACCGGTGCACAGACTTTTCGCGAAGGATTGCGCTGGGGTGTCGAAGTTTTTCATAGTCTGAAGAAAGTTCTTTCAGAGAAGGGTCTTGCAACAGCAGTTGGCGATGAAGGCGGATTTGCACCTGATCTTCCTGAAGATGAGGATGCATTAAAGGCTATAATCCAGGCCATTAACAATGCAGGATACACACCGGGCAAGGACATTCACATTGCCATTGATGCAGCCTCAAGTGAATGGTATAGAGAAGACGGAACATATTTCCTCCCTAAGAAGAAAATCACCCGGACAGTGGAAGAAATGGTTTCATACTGGGAGGATTTGTCAAGCCGCTACCCGATAATATCACTGGAAGACGCTGTAGCAGAGGATGACTGGACAGGCTGGAAACTTTTAACCGACAGGCTGGGCGGCAAGATCCAGCTCGTTGGAGATGACCTTTTTGTAACTAATACCGAGCGCCTACAGAAGGGGATTTCGCTAGGAGTTGCTAACTCCATACTGGTTAAGCTCAACCAGATAGGTTCGCTTAAGGAAACGTTGGAAGCGGTAAGCCTGGCACAGAATGCAGGATATACGGCCGTCATATCCCACAGGTCGGGTGAAACGGAAGATTCAACAATTGCAGATCTGGCGGTCGCTGTGAATGCCGGTCAGATCAAGACTGGGGCGCCGTCCAGAAGTGACAGGGTGGCAAAGTACAACAGGTTGCTTGCTATAGAGGAGGAGCTCGGAGGTACAGGTCGATACTTAGGGATTGATGCTGTTAAGAGACGCGTATGAGTGCAAAAGGCAAAATGCCACTTAATCCAAATTTGAATATAGACTATTCCAAAGCCACTCTTAAGGAGATATACCTGGCTGGAGGCTGCTTCTGGGGCGTGGAGGCTTACTTGCGGAGAATACCCGGAGTTGCTAGGACTAGCGTTGGATATGCCAATGGCAAAACATCAAATCCAACATACGAAGAGGTTTGCTACAGTAATACCGGACATGCAGAGGCTGTGCACATTTTATATGATCCGGAGAGACTGCCGCTGGAAGTGCTTCTAGACGATTTTTTCAAAATCATCGACCCTACCACATTCAACAGACAAGGCAATGATGTAGGCTCACAATACAGAAGCGGAATATATTACACCGACGAAAATGACAAGCAGCTCATTTTGGATTTTGTAGACAAAATAAGGCCACAATACAACAAGAAAATAATAACCGAAATTAAAAAACTCGAAAATTACTTTTTGGCAGAAGAGTACCACCAGTCCTATCTCGAAAAGAATCCTGACGGATATTGCCACATTTCATTTTGAAAGCAGAGGTAAACAGGCCATGGGTAAGATAATGAAAGCATTTATAATGCCACATCCGCCGATTATTGTACCCGGTATAGGCTCCGGAAGAGAATCAATAGCCAATTCTACAATTAAAGCATGCCAGAAAATCGCCAGGGAAGTTGTTGACGCATTACCTTCGACCATCGTTATCTCAACACCACACGCTCCTTGCTTTAGTGACTTTATAACAATTTCAGACATGGAGAGGCTTACCGGGGATTTTGGTAATTTCGGACATCCAGAGATAACACTTGACTTCGAAAACAACTCAAAGCTGGCAATGGATATTTCAAAATATGCAGAAAAGGCAGGCATTTCCGCAGGATTTTTGAGTGATCACGAAAAGCGCCAGTACAGGATTTCCGACAAGCTTGATCACGGAGCAGTGGTTCCTTTGTTTTTTATCAATCACGAACTTGTCAAGGCAAATCATTCCTGCAAGCTAGTACATATTTCTACCCCGTTTATGCCTATGGCGGAACTTTATAATTTTGGTATCTGTGTCAGAAAAGCGGCCCAGGATTCAGACGAAAATGTCATTTACATTGCCAGCGGTGACCTGTCGCATCGTCTCACCAAGGATGCCCCTGCCGGATTTCATCCTGGGGCAAGGGCGTTTGACGAGACTCTTGTAGAATATGTCAGGACCGGTAATATCGAATCTATTAAATCAATCGGTGAAGACCTGCTCGAAGAGGCAGGACAATGCGGCACCCGATCATTTGTAATGATGTATGGAGCGCTTGACGGATGTTCGACCGAGTCCGTTATTTACTCATATGAAGGACCTTTTGGAGTCGGATATCTTGCAGCGGAGATAAATATACTATAGAATAATTATTGGAAACGGTAAAATTTAAGTGACGGGGGTAGTGAAAATGAGTGGTATTATTGATGGTGAAAAAGAAGATTTCCTGAAAGCCGACACACAGACGAGCGACCATGTTAAGCTAGCGATACTTGCACTTGAGAGTTTTGTACAAAATCGTTTGATAATCCAGGTGCCCGACTGGGTACCGGAGCATTTTACCATTGTGCGTAAAGCTACTTTTGTCTCAATTAAGAAAAACGGAAATCTACGAGGATGCATCGGCACAATAATTCCTACGAAAAGAAATCTGGCAGAAGAGATTATTTACAATGCAATATCCGCCGGAACACAAGACCCGAGATTCAATCCTATAAGGGTTGAGGAACTTTCGGACTTGATATATTCTGTAGACGTGTTATATGATCCTGAACAAATTGTATCCATAAAAGAACTGAACGTCAAAAAGTATGGCGTAATAGTTACCAAGGGATTCCGCAGAGGACTTCTTTTACCCGATCTAGAAGGCATAGACACTCCTGAAGAACAAGTGCTTATCGCACTGCAGAAGGCGGGGATTGAGCCGGGTGAGGAGTATTCGATGCAGAGGTTCTTGGTTGAGAGATTTAAATAGGAAAAGCGAAAAATGAACACTGAAGCTCTCTTTTATGAAAAAATCCAGGATGTCAAGTCCGTCAAATGCAATCTGTGTCCACACTTTTGCACAATCAAACCCGGCCAGACCGGTACTTGCAAGGTAAGGAAAAATCACGACGGCATTCTGCAGTCTGAGAATTACTTTAGAATATCTTCGATGGCACTTGATCCGATAGAGAAGAAGCCACTTTATCATTTTTATCCGGGCAGCAAAATCCTGTCATTAGGGTCGGTTGGCTGTAACCTTAAATGTCCGTTTTGTCAGAATCATGAAATATCAATGTGTTCCATAGAGTATGACAACACTGTTCTGATGACTCCCGAATCGATAATAGAAAAAGCTATTGACCTTAGGAAGGTTGGAAATATAGGAATAGCATACACGTACAATGAGCCGACTGTTTGGATTGAAACAGTATTGGAGACTGCCCGGTTAGCCAAGAAAAACAACCTGAAGAACGTAATGGTGACAAATGGTTATATCAACCCCGAGCCGTTGGCAGTATTGCTACCCCTTATCGATGCAATGAATATCGATCTCAAATCCTTTGATGATGGCTTCTACAGCTATTATCTGAAAGGCGGACTTCAGGCGGTAAAAGATACAATAACGAAAAGTCACGAATACTGCCATATAGAGATTACAACACTTATAATTCCCGGGTTTAACGATTCGCGTGAAGAAATGAGAGAGATTTCAAAATTCATATCAAATATTTCACCGGAAATCCCACTTCACTTGTCACGGTTTTTCCCGCGTTACAAATGGTCGGAAGTCCCGCAAACCACAACTGAATCACTATATGAATTGGCGTTTGAGGCGGGGAAGTTTCTAAGTAATGTGCATATCGGCAACATTTAGGTCGTGTGAAAACTCCAAATATCAAAGAAAATTTGCCTAAGTAAATCTTCCAAAAAGACATATCTTAAGATTTGCCTTTATTATTTCTTATCGAAAAATTTACTTAAAAGACTCTTTATAACAGGTTTCTTTTTTGAGGTTGGTGACTCTGATTCGTCCTTTACTGGCTTATTCAATGCACTTTTAGCTGGTGCAGCTTGAGTTGAAGCTCTGGTGGTTGCACCAGACTGATTTGTATTACCTGCTGTGTCTCCGCCAAATGAGCGTTTGTGAACAGTTCTGCCTTGTGCGACTGGTGGCCGTAATTGCTCTCTGACTTTTTGCTCAGCAGTTGTGGGAAGCGAAGATGGAGCGTCATATGTTGAGGGCGTTCGACTAGGTGAATTTGTTTGAACAGGTGAATTTGATACAAACGGTTTTGATTGTCTTCCATCTGATCTTTTATCGAGACTTTTGTCTGATTTATAATCCTGTTTGCTTTCAGTTCTTTTTCCGCTTGGTCTTGTAGAATTCCCTTTACCCCGACCGGATTTAGGTGATGAACTTTTCGCAAAACCTTCATATGTTAAAGGCTTTTCACTCAAATCAGAACCAGGATGTTTCATTTTGAAATTGCGGATTGAATTTTCGGCAATCCATCTATCTACAGCTTCACCATTCTCATTGATATACTCGTCAGACGGTAACTCTTCCTCGGCAATCATTGTACCGATATGCTCTTCAATGGCATAGAGACCCATGATATCTTCACTTGACACCAGTGTAATTGCAAGACCTTTATTACCGGCTCTTCCGGTACGCCCGATACGGTGCACATAACCGTCCAGGTCGAAAGGTACGTCATAATTAATTACCAGTGACAAGTCGTCGACATGAATTCCTCGGGCTGCAACATCAGTGGCAACGAGTATGTGAAAATCACCCTTCTTAAACTGCTCGATAGTCTTCATACGTCTTGACTGAGCAATATCTCCGTGCAGTGCCTGTGCCATATATCCCTGGCGCGTCAAGAAGCGCTGGACATGATCCGTTGCCATTCGTGTATTGCAGAAAATCATGCAGTTTTCGGGAAGTTCAGCTAAAAGAATACGGTTGAGTTGAGTCTGCTTTTCGTTCCTGTTAAGACGGTAATAAAGCTGCTGGATAGTATCCACCGTCATGGTGGGAGATTCAATCTCTATCATATGAGGGTTGTTCATGAAATCTCTGCTTATCCTTTGAATTTCAAAGGGGATAGTTGCGGAAAAAAGCAACGTAACGCGATTTTTAGGTAGTGTCTTGATGATTCGCACAACTTGATTCAAAAAACCCATGTCGAGCATCCTGTCGGCTTCGTCCAAAACCAGGAATTTAATGTTTTTCGTGTTAAAATTCCTTTGCTGAAGATGGTCGAAAACGCGTCCGGGAGTACCGGTAACAATCGCAGGATTCCTTTTAAGCGCCAGTACCTCGGTGTTCATGCTATGCTGGCCATATACAACAGCTGTCTTGTGTTCAAGGTATTTGGACATAAGCTTCAAATCCTCGTCAACCTGCACGGCCAGTTCCCTGGTAGGTGTTAGTATAAGACCTTGCGGACCGGGTTCATTGGGGTCGGTCATTTGAAGCATTGGAATTCCAAAAACAGCCGTCTTGCCGCTTCCGGTCTTGGACATTACGATAACGTCCTGATGATTAAGTATCGATGGAATCGCCTCGCTCTGCACTTGTGTGGGTTCAACAAATCCCATCTCTTCGATGGCTTTTAAAATTTTAACTGAAATACCGAGTTCGGAAAAATTATTTTGCATTAATAGCTTCTTTCTTGAAAATACCCGTATAATCAAATGTGCCAAAATAGTCTTCAGGTGTCTCTGCGCGGCGTATCATTCTAGTGGTACCGTCTTCGCACAGTAAAATCTCGGAAGAGCGCAGCTTGCCGTTGTAATTGTATCCCATGGCAAACCCATGTGCTCCTGTATCGTGTATAAAAAGAATGTCGCCGATATCAATCTTCGGCATATGACGGTTGATTGCAAACTTGTCGTTGTTCTCGCACAGACCGCCTGTGACATCGTAAACGTGGTCGCAAGGAGCATTTTCCTTGCCCATGACTGTTATATGGTGGTATGAACCGTACATGGCAGGACGCATAAGGTTGGCAGCACAAGCGTCAACACCAATATATTCCTTGTGGATATGCTTTTCGTGTAAAACAGTAGTTACTAAAGCGCCGTATGGAGCCAGCATGAACCTTCCGAGCTCAGTGTAAATCGCAACATCTTCCATGCCTGCGGGTACCAGGACCTCTTCAAAAGATTTCCTGACACCTTCGCCGATCGCCATTATATTAGTTGTATGCTGCTCGGGCCTATAAGGTATACCAACACCTCCTGACAAATTGATAAATGATATTTTGGCACCTGTCTCATGCTTTAACTCAACAGCCGTCTCAAACAATATTTTAGCCAGGACTGGATAATACTCATTAGCGACAGTGTTGCTGGCAAGGAAAGCATGAATTCCGAACGACTTTACGCCTTTACTTATTAAAATCTTAAAAGCTTCTGTCATCTGCGACCTTGTCATACCATACTTTGCCTCGCCCGGTGTATCCATGATGGCATTGTCAATGGCAAAAGCACCACCTGGATTATACCTGCATGAAATGACTTCTGGTATGCCCGCAATTTTCTCCAAGAAGGGAATATGTGTAATGTCATCAAGATTAATGATTGCATCAAGTTTTCTGGCAAGTACAAAATCTTCAGCCGGAGTCACATTCGACGAAAACATGATATCTCTTCCTCTTATTCCGACAGCATCCGACATCATGAGCTCGGTCAGAGAAGAGCAGTCCATCCCGCAGCCCTCCTCATATAAAATTTTCATAATATAAGGATTAGGGGTTGCCTTTACAGCAAAATACTGCTTAAAGCCTTTATTCCATTTAAAAGCTTCATAAAGCTTTCTCGCATTCTCACGAATGCCTTTCTCATCGTATAGGTGGAAAGGTGTCGGATATTCAGCTACAATACTGTCCAGGGTTTCTTTGTTAACAAACGGTTTTTTCATGGTTTTGATCTCTTTCTTATATAATTATAGGGCTAAATGCCATTATTCATTTGATTATTAAGCAAAAGTCAGTAGTTCAAGTAAATGACAAACTATTGTTTTGTAACTTGCTAACAATAGAAAGCAACTGACAACTTTGTGATTTTTACATTGTATTTTATATTTATATATTATACAAGGGAAAAATGCAAGGCGAAGTGCACAAAATTGCAGATTTGCGCAGTCTTGTGGTATGAATGTTAAAGCATAAGAAAAATTTTTAAAGTATATTCAATGTCAATAGGGCAGTCACTGTCTGCCCAATTCAAATTATCATGGTCGCATTGGAAAATATAAAATAATAGCAAATATAACTATAAATATATTGACAAATAAGACGTTATTAATCATTATATTATTATACACAAAAAAGGACAGGTGATGAATATGATTAATAATATTACACTCGGGAGCATACTTAATACCTATATACCTATTTCTCGCTTCAATAAGGGAGAAGCCAGTAAGATATTTGACGAAGTGCACGCTGATGGGATTAAAATTGTTATGAAGAATAACAAGCCTGCATGTGTTTTGATAACACCGGAGAGATATGAGGAGATAATGGAGATGGTAGAAGATTACAGATTGTATCTTGAAGCTGAGAAAAGAATAGGTAGTGCAGGTAAAGATGATTTTATTACCCACGAACAAATGCTCAAGAAACTAAATGTTTCTAGAGAAGAAATTGATGGAACAGAGGTAGAAATTAATTAATCAAAAATCTTGCAACAGTTTCGACTTGCCCATTATCGTTCGCAATCTGACTGTCAAAATCGCAGCAACAAGGCATTTAAAGAGGTCTCCAACGATAGTCATCATGATGTTCACCGAGAAAAGACTCCAGAATGCAACCGGACTTTTAACATAATAATTAAGTATGAGGTACAGATAAATCATACCTACAAGGTATATTATGAAAATTCCAAGCAACCCTATAATCCAAAGCGAGAAAATACTTTTCGCGTCTGTCTTTTTAACAACCATACCAATGACAATCGCTGCAATCAAAAAGCCAATAAGAAAGCCAAAAGTCGGCTGAAACACATATCCAGGTCCGCCTCCCTTGGTGAATACAGGCAATCCTACCAGCCCAAGGAACAGATACAAGCCTACTGAAACAGCTGAATATCTTGCGCCTATAAGCATCCCTGCCATTAACACGAAAAGTGTCTGTAAAGTAATGGGGACAACTGGAAATGGTATTTTTATAAATGCCCCTACAATTATCAGAGCGGTAAAAATAGCGGTAACCGTGAGCTGGTATATGGTCATTCTATTGGTTATTTTGCTTTTTGGAATAACAGTATCCAGATTATCTTTAATAGTATGAAAAGATGGTTGCTCGAAATTTGTATCCATATCCGTAAGGTTGTTGTTTTCGTTATTCATATATATGTATGTCCTTTTCTAATACTGAAAAATTAATTTTCAGATTGTGCATTTTACAGATGTAAAATCTTGTGAATTTGTTGCAATTATATCTTCAATATAATAGATTGTCAACCAATAAAAAACATAAAAGTTAACAATACGATACAAAATAATACAATACAATCAATGTAACCAATCCAATCCAATACAATGCAATACAAAACGAAATAATGTGATGAAATTTGAAGCATGCAATGCTTAGGATTGCTTAACAGGATGAGAAAGAGCTGAAAAGAGCTCGAAAAATCAAAACATAATTGACATTCATTCCAAGAGTTTGTACAATCATCAAATACACATACAATAAAACATTGTGGATTAAGGATGGTAATAATAATGGCTAAATCAATTATAAATGCAGGAGTTTGCGGGTTTTGCACAACAGTAGATGTTCAAAGTGAAGACCAGCAGATGGCAACAGTGACAATTACAACCGAGTGCCCAAGTCTTAAACCATTGGAGCAGGAGTCATTTGAGACAGATGGATTTTCTGAGTGTTTCGGCAAACCAGGAGACGGAGAAGCATACAACTGGTGCAAACAGTACTGCATCCATGCAGCATGTCCGGTTCCGATCGGTATAGTTAAGACCGTGGAAGTAGCCTGTGAACTGGCACTGCCTAGAAATGTATCATTCGAGATAGAAAAATAATGGCTGATGTTAGAATACTTGTAGATGCCGACGCTTGCCCTGTCAAGGAAATCATTGTCAAAAAAGCCAGGGAAAAATCAATTGAAGTGTTAATGTTTGTCGATGTAAATCACGAGATCAATGACGGCTACAGCAAAGTATTTGTAGTGGATCAGGGAAGAGACAGTGTTGATTTCGTATTGATTGCAAATATCAAGGTGGGCGATATAGTAGTAACGCAGGACTATGGAGTTGCTGCAATTGCACTTGCCAAGAAAGCGAAAGTAATCCACCCAAGTGGACTTGTGTTCTCGGACGGCAATATTGACAGACTCCTGAACGAGCGTTTCATGGGGCAAAAGCAAAGACGTGCGGGGAATTTCAAATCATTTGGCAAAAAGCGAAGCTCGCAAGATAATGATTCGTTTTCAGTTGGTTTTTCCAAAATAGTAAATGAAAGCAGGAATATATGACCGAAAGAACTGATTCGAACAAGTTTATTGAGAAATCCAACTACAGGGAGAAATGGGGCAAACGCGCTGGAATTGTGGGTTTTGTATCCAATCTTTTTCTCTTTGTATCTAAACTGACAGTCGGTATTCTGTTTAACAGTATTGCCATTACAGCGGATGCTATCAACAATCTTTCGGATACAGCCACCTCTTTGATTACGATTTTCGGATTCAAGCTTTCTGCAAAGCCGGCTGACGAGGAGCATCCTTATGGGCACGCAAGAATGGAATACATTTCAGGGTTCATGGTCTCGCTGATTATTGTTTTTCTTGGACTACAGCTGCTTAAAAGCTCAATAGAGAAAATAATAAGTCCTGACATTACTGAATTCAGCTATATATCAGTTATCATCCTTATTCTGTCAATTTTGGCAAAAGGCGGTCAGTGGTTCTTTTACCGCAGGATAGCCAAGAAAATCCGTTCTGGAGCATTGGCGGCAGCTTCACAGGACAGTCGAAACGATATATTTGCCACATTGGCGATACTTATATCTATCATCTTCTATTATTTTACCAAAATTGACCTTGACGGATACATGGGAGCAGCTGTAGCGCTTGTTATCCTTATATTTGGTATTAAGCTGGTTATCGACACCATTAATCCATTGCTTGGCACTGCACCGACAAGAGCATTTGTAGAGACTATATATAAGAAAATATTAAGTTATGACGGAATAATAGGACTGCACGATCTGACCGTCCATAATTATGGATACAAGCAGTCCTTTGCATCAGTGCATTGCGAAGTGCCGGCCGATCAAGACATTATAAGAAGTCACGATATCATAGACAATATAGAGCGAGATTTTCTAAACGACATGAATGTTAAGCTGGTAATTCATCTTGACCCTGTTGTTGTCAATGATGAAAGAACCAACAAGGCAAAGGAGGCAATTGCTGCATCGGTGTACGAATTTTCACCGCAGATCAGCATCCATGATTTCCGTGCAGTATGGGGCATTACCCATTCAAAATTCATTTTTGATGTAGTCCTGCCGTTTGACTTCAAATATTGCGATGACGAGGTTATAGAGATCATTTCTAAGAAAGTGACTCTTGTTAATCCCGAATACAGCGCTGTTATAACCGTTGACCACGATTATGTGCCGAAAATCTAA
>CAZZCN010000018.1:35730-40919 GCA_964652975.1 uncultured Oscillospiraceae bacterium
TCTAATACTCGTCAACAATAAAGCAATTGCATTTCGGGATCAAGTCATCGATGGATTCGGCGATCTCCCTGTTATGAATTTTGACTGTGTCTTCGCTTTGAATTTCGAACTCCAGGATGGAATAATATCCGCACAGAAATTGTACAAATGAGCCTATGCACAAAGAAATGACAGGGGCATCATCTGTTATATCTCCATGAAGATTGTATGTGTTATTGTTGCTTTTAATTACAGGGTCTGTAACCGCGAAAGTAAATGAAGACAATTGGGCATCAGATGCATATTGTGAAAAATCAAGCCCTTTAATGAATTCATTCAAGTCGGTCACTCCCATTACATTCTGCGACACTAGAAATACACTGTCTGTGCAAGGGAAGTTGCTCTCGTGGATATCAGAAAAATTTGAAGGAATTTTAAGTATCAATTTACGATCCTGGGCGATTTTGTGAAGCTGATCAACAATATTGAGCAGTGAATCCTCTGATTCTGCGATTATCTCCTCGCCATAAAGACTGCCTGCGGTTTCAAAATAAAAACAATAGGCTTCAAGGCTGGCATTGTCTAAAAGGAGTAAAGCCTTGCCACCAACGCTTGCGTAATCCGACAACTTAAGGTTATAGTTCTCTTTGGTTCTTTTGATTATACCTGAATACGAAGGTGCCAACTCTGAATAAAGGTCATAACATCTGTTAAAATGCTTTACACTCAAATCAGATATGTCAGTAGTGAAAAAAGATTCGTTCTCTCGTGAGTCCTCATCGTCCTCATCGTCCTCGAGCGCCTTTATCTGGTCCAAAAGCAATTGATGCGCAAGTGATTCAGAATCGGCAGGCATGGCACTTCTTGTAGCGTAACGAAGTGTGCGTGTAGTCGGGAAATGAGAAAGTGACGCGTATGTCTTTATATTCTCGGGCTTGTAAGTAACAGCTAGAATGTCCATGGACTTGATCATATGCATATAAAAAGAAAACATCCTTTTCATCAGCCCTAAACTGCGATAATCAGGATGTGTACAAACGCCTGCAACTATTGTGCTTCGTATCTGTTCAGTTCGTATAAAAAGGCTAACCGGCATGGATTGCATGGCACTTATAATTCGGCCATCACATTCTATACAAACACTGTATTCGGCAAAAAACCTGTTTTCGAAAAACCATTCAATAAAAGAATCGGTATCGTTGAAACAGATTCTCCAAAGACTTTCAAAATGACTCTTGTCTGAGTCTGACGCAACTCGGACCTTATAACTTTTACCTTTAATTATAAATGAATCTTCCGGCATTTTTATACCTCGTTCAATAATGATTCAATTTTACCACAAATTTGGAAAAAAATACCATGAAATTTACAAAAACAATGGTTTTTTATCATATTCCTATAATTAATAAAATTGCATGTTGCAATTTAACATTATAGTGTGATAAAATGAAACAAATGTTAAATTCAAACATAAATATGATAATTTGAAACATCAAAATCACATTGTCAGGCAACTAACGAAGATGTATCCACTTATATATATTTTATTGTATAGGAAAGACATCGTGGAAATTTGTAATTTTCACGAAAATTGCAAGGAGGGATTCAATTGTCTACAAACAGGAGAGAGGTTATCAATCTGTACATCCAGTCCAAGGGTGAAGTCCGATTCACAGAACTGGAGAACCTTTTACCGGATGTGTCAAGCATGACAATAAGACGTGACCTTGAGAATCTTGAACAGCGCGGTGAAATAGTCCGCACAAGGGGAGGGGCCAAGTCGATCGCCCACCTTTCAATGCTGAAGGAGGCTGCCTATACTCAGAGAGTCGGTGAGAACACTGAAGCGAAGATGATAATAGCTGAGAAGGCTTCGAAATTTGTAGTGGCAGGAAGATCGCTTTTTATTGACGCCGGAACCACAGGGATGTGTTTTGCCCAGAAGCTAAAGGACGAGAATTTGTTTGTCCTGACTTCGGCACCCAACATTGCGATGGAGCTAATGAAGTTTCACAATGTTAAGGTAAGCCTTACTGGCGGTAAGCTGAACAGAGACACATTGTCGCTTTCAGGCTACAACGCAACTGAATATGTCAAGGGACTGAATATTGACATTGCCTTTATGGCGGCAAGTGCATTTTCCCTGAACAGTGGATTTACATGTGGAGATTATTTCGAAGCTGAGATCAAGAGATTGATTATGAAGAAGGCTCAGACCAATGTAATGCTGATGGACTCTACCAAGATTGACTGCGGAATGCCTTATACATTCGCCAAGCTTGCCGATGTTGATATCCTTATAACCGACCAGCCACTCCCGGCCAAATACCTTAAAGCGGCAAAACAGGCAAGAATAACCGTTATATAGGAGAAAAGAGTCTAAGTTTATAAGAAAAGGCAAGTAAATAAAACGATAGAAATTATACAAAAACAAAAAGCATACAAAACAACAATAACAATAGAAAACAGCTAAGAAGAACTAGTAATACAAATAAATCATTTAAGAATTGTAAAAGAAGAATCGAAACCACACATAAAAATGGAGGAAAATAAAATGAAAACAAAAGCAGTAAGATTATACGGCAAAAAAGATTTAAGACTTGAAGAATTTGAACTTCCGACAATCAAAGATGACGAAATTCTGGCGAAAATAATATCTGACAGCATTTGCATGTCGTCGTACAAAGCATCGGTGCAAGGTTCTGACCATAAAAGGGTTCCTGATGATATAGCGACCAACCCGGTTATCATCGGCCATGAATTCTGTGGTGAACTTGTTGAAGTCGGTTCTAAATGGGCGGACAGGTTTAAAGTAGGCGAGAGATTTTCAATACAGCCTGCTATCAATGAGCCTTCGAATATTTACGCAGCACCGGGTTATTCTTTTCACTTCGTTGGCGGAGCGGCTACATATATTGTAATACCAGCAGTCGTTATGGAACGTAATTGCCTGCTTCATTACAAAGGTGATGCATTCTATTTTGGATCATTATCGGAGCCTGTGTCATGCATCGTCGGTGGATTTCACGTCAACTATCACACAACACCGGGTAGTTATGAGCACAAGATGGGCATAGTTGAAGGCGGCAACATGGCACTACTCGCAGGAGTAGGACCGATGGGGCTTGGTGCAATTGATTACGCCATACACAATGATAGAAAGCCCGCACTTCTTGTAGTTACAGACATAGACGATGCCAGACTTGCAAGAGCGGCTTCGATTTACACGGTTGAAGAAGCAGCGAAGAACAATGTAAAATTGATTTATGTCAATACATCCGCAATCGAAGATGTCCCTGCATATTTGATATCTCTTACTGAGGACGGCAGGGGATACGATGATGTTTATGTCTATGCACCTGTAAAGCCAGTTGTGGAGCAGGGTGACAAAATTCTGGGTCAGGACGGCTGCCTTAACTTTTTTGCAGGTCCTACAAACCCTGAGTTTTCAGCAAGCTTTAATTTTTATAATGTGCATTATATGGCTACCCACGTTGCAGGTAACAGTGGCGGCAATACTGATGATATGATTGAATCGCTCGATATGATGGCAAACAAAGTCATTGACCCTTCAGCCATGATAACCCATGTCGGCGGACTGGACAGCGTCATCCCTACAACTCTTGATCTTCCTAACATTCCAGGCGGCAAAAAGCTTATATACACACAGATTTCAATGCCTCTTGTTGCAATTGCTGATTTCAGGAAAGAAGCCGAAACCAACCCGATTTTTACTAAACTGGCTGAAATAACCGAATCAAACAACGGATTGTGGTGCGCAGCGGCGGAGAAGTATCTGCTCGAGAATGCAAAATCCATCTAATTCAAAGGATTTTGGTGCGTAGTTGCTGAGAAGTATCCGCTCGAAAATACTTAATCCATTTAAAGTTTTAGATTTTTCAGACTGTATTCACTTATATTCATTACATGAAATTTAAAACGAGAATGAGAATTTTATAAAATTTCAGTTCACAGATAGATTTTCTAGAAAGGAATAAGTTAATGAAACATTATTTAGACAAACTGCAGACAGACAAGACAAGCGCAACCGCCATATCACCTGCAATCAGAATGCTTGCGGCTGACGATGAGGGCTTTCCAGTAGTCGTATATGACGAATCAATAAAATCACTCTCAATTTCAGAAGTGGAAGCAAAACTAAAATCCGCGAACATTAATTTTTCAATTCTCAAATTCAACGAAGATGTCGAAGAGACATACACCTCACTGAGAAAGGTATTTGCAGACACTGATGACCTTAAGGCGATTGCCATAGAGAATCTGGGATTGTTTGTAATCGGCCGTTCGAAATCAGATGCTGACTATGCTTTGCAGTGCATAACATCAGGCAAGCAATACGAAATTGATGCACAGAAATGCCTGGTCACTTGCGGCAGACTTTCCGGTAAAGTTGCAATTGTAACCGGCAGCGCGCAGGGATTTGGAGAAGGCATTGCAATGGAAATGGTTTCTGAAGGAGCATATATGGTCATAGCGGACCTTAACCTCGAACTTGCTAATACCGTAGCCGATAGCATAAATGAACGTTACGGTTTTAAGACGGCAATAGCAGTGAGCGTAAATGTCGGTGATGAAGATTCCGTTCGGAACATGGTTGAAGAGACAGTTGCAAACTTTGGAGGACTTGATATTTTTGTCAGCAACGCAGGCGTTCTCAAGGCTGGCGGCCTCGAAGAAATGACGTTGCAAAGTTTCGAGTTTGTCACCAAGGTCAATTATACAGCATTTTACCTTTGTACCAGATATGCGTCTCGTCCGATGAAAATTCAATCACACATCAATGATGAGAACTGGTCTGACATAATCCAGATCAATTCAAAATCCGGACTTGAAGGATCTAATAAGAATTTTGCATACGCAGGCGGTAAATTCGGAGGAATCGGTCTTACTCAGAGTTTTGCACTGGAGCTTGTCACAGATAACATTAAAGTCAATTCCATCTGTCCAGGTAATTTTTATGAAGGACCGTTATGGAGCGACCCGGAGAAAGGTCTTTTTGTACAATATCTTAAGGCTGGTAAAGTTCCGGGTGCCAAGACTGTTGCGGATGTCAAGGATTTTTATCTCGCTAAATCACCCATCAGAAGAGGCTGCTCGCCTTTGGACGTTACAAGAACGATATTCTATTGTGTAGAGCAATGTTACGAGACAGGTCAGGCGATTCCGGTAACCGGCGGACAGAAAATGCT
>CAZZCN010000019.1:0-1662 GCA_964652975.1 uncultured Oscillospiraceae bacterium
ACTCCTGCTAGTTGCACCTTTATCTGCTGCTGCTGATAACTTGGGAACATATCGATTATTCTGTCAACGGTCTGTGCCGCATTAACCGTATGCAATGTAGAAAACACTAAGTGGCCTGTCTCCGCAGCAGATATGGCAGTTGCAATCGTCTCAAGGTCACGCATCTCACCGACCAGGATTACATCGGGGTCTTCACGAAGGGCTGCTCGCAAGGCTGAGCTGAATGTTCCTGTGTCATTGCCGATCTCGCGTTGGTTAACAATACATTTATTGTGCTTATGTAGATATTCTATAGGATCCTCTAACGTTAGAACATGTCCTTGTCTGTTGTTGTTGATATGGTCTATCATAGCAGCAAGTGTTGTAGACTTACCGCTACCGGTGGTTCCGGTGACTAGCACAAGACCTCTGGGCTTCATTGCAAGTTCTTTGAAAATCTGGGGCAGTCCCATCTGATCGATTGTAGGAATACTACTTGCCAAAACACGCAATGCTAGTCCGAACGAGCCTCTCTGCTTGTAAATATTAGCACGATAACGGCCGGTTAGTCGGATTGAGTGGGAGAAGTCTATCTCGCCGAATTCTTCCAAGTGTCTTGCCTGCTCAGGAGTAATCAGTGAATAGCATAGAAGCCTGGTATCTTCCGCAGTCAGCTTCTCATATCCTTCAACAGGTATCAGCTGATTGTCCACTCTGCACATCGGTGGTACGCCAACGGTCAAGTGAAGGTCCGATCCTCTCATCTCTACAGCTTTTAGAATAATGTTGTCAATTTCATTAGGCATTTAAGTCACCCCCTAAAATATTGGTTTTAATCATGGTCTATCTATTTCTTTTATATTAGTAATGAGTAAAATGCTTATAACTAATTTCAATTTACTTTTAATTTTTGGATGCATATACAATCTGGGGTTTTTTAAATTATAATATCATCATATAATTTGATTAAATTTCTATGTACAGATATATTGTACTACTAATAATTAAAATTGTCATTCTTTAGAGCAAATAAAATGTATAAAAACGAAAATACTCTTTCGACTATTTATGATTCCTCGTTAGTAAATTTTACATATTGTGCAATCGATTAGGTCATTTGCATGCAAATTTTATATGTCGTCAGATTGCACCCGGTAAAATTGTCATCTATATGTTCTTTCATGCCTAATCAGTATTATATGTAACCTTGATCAATTCTTCAATTGTGGTAGTCCCGTTCAATACAAGCTCTATACAGCTGTCTCTAAGCGTCTTCGTTCCGGATGCAACCGCAGCTTGTTTGATTTTGTCACTTGAGGCGCCTGTATCTACGAGCTTTCGTAATTCTCTATTCATTACAAGTATCTCATGTATGGCTATACGGCCTTTATATCCTGTGTTGTTGCAGTTAGCACATCCGACACCTTTGTGAATATCTCTCGGTTCTTCAAGCTGTAGCAGCTTCATCTCAATCAAGTCGATAGGTCTGGTGACCTTGCATTTAGGGCAGATTCTTCGAACCAGCCTCTGCGCCACTACGCCTACCAATGCGACTGATACAAGGAAAGGCTCAATACCCATGTCAACAAGTCTGGAAACAGTAGATGCAGAATCATTGGTATGGATTGTTGAAAGCACAAGGTGACCTGTGATTGATGCTCTTACCGCAATCTCAGCTGTCTC
>CAZZCN010000019.1:1762-40368 GCA_964652975.1 uncultured Oscillospiraceae bacterium
TTGAAAGCACAAGGTGACCTGTGATTGATGCTCTTACCGCAATCTCAGCTGTCTCTCCGTCTCGAATTTCTCCGATCATTATAACATCGGGGTCCTGTCTTAAGATAGAACGAAGTCCGTTAGCGAAAGTAAGTCCCGCCTTGTTATTGACCTGTACCTGGTTGATACCGCCAAGTCGGTATTCAACAGGATCCTCAACAGTAATAACATTGATGCCGGGCTTGTTGATCTCATTAAGAACAGTATAAAGAGTTGTAGACTTACCGCTTCCTGTAGGTCCAGACACCAATATGATACCATTGGGGTTACGAAGTATTTCGTCGAACAGCTCGGAATTCTTATCTGTAAACCCTAGCTGCTTGCGCTCTAATGCTATTCCTCTACCACCAAGAATTCTTATAACAACTTTCTCACCGTTAACAGTAGGCAGGACAGAAAGACGCAGATCTATGGGAGTGTTGCCGAACATGGTCTGAACTCTTCCATCCTGTGGCAGTCTCTTCTCAGCTATATCCATATCACCCATTATCTTAAGTCTAGTAACTACTGCGGCATGAGCGGATTTGGTTATTGTAAGCTGCTCATATAGCTCTCCATCAATTCTGAAACGGATTCTGACTATGTTCTCCATGGGTTCTATGTGGGCGTCACTTGCTCTTGAACTAATCGCGTGATTGATTATAAGATTAACAAGACGAACAACCGGTGCGTTATCAACGTTGTCGTTTATCTTCTCTGAGAGCATCTCTACATCTTCAAGTGTATACTCCTTGTTCAGATCCTCGACTGCTTCATCTGTCTGTGTGCGTTCATAAAGTTTGACTATGGTGCTCTTTATATCCGATGATGTCGCCAGGACGGGCTTTATCTCAAGCTTGGTCTCTAATTTGATATCGTCTAGCGCATGAAAGTTCATCGGGTCGGCGGTCGCAACAGTAAGAAGCCGTCCTTCCTTGGAAATCGCTACGACTGTGTATTTCTTGGCTGTCTCATGGCTGATTATATGGGACATTTCAGCTGGTACATCCATGGCACCTATATCTACAAAAGGTATGCGAAGTCTGTATTCAAGGGCTTTCATAAGCTGTTTCTCACTTATATAGCCCATATTCAGCAAAATCTCACCGAGTGGCTTGCCTACCTAGGTTAGCTGAATTCGCAGTGCTTCCTCAAGTTGTGCACGTGATATGACATTGATTTCGACAAGAAGTTCTCCAAGAGGAACATTATTTGTTAACATCCGCTTCTCCCCTCTGATGGTGTGATTTGTAAGAGTAACTATTTAGTTTTGATTTTATCATACGAGCATCATTTAAACAATATATACACCGAATATGCAGAATAATAAATCCTTGATTCTAATCAGTGTATAAGTCATTCTTCATAAAAAGTAATCATTTGTTATCTTTATATTATCTACCGCTAATATTCCACGACTGTTACATAAAAATTAAGAATTGGTAAATGTTTGCGGGACTTATAAGGATTATGCTATACTTAGCCTGTTTATTTTTACGAAATGCGAGGTAACTGCAATGTTCTGGATGGATGTTTTAATCAAGGCCTATGTTTTTCTGATAGGATTGATAATCGGAAGCTATCTTAATGTCCTGATTTATAGGATTCCTCTGAAAATTTCTACTTCCAAAGGGTTTTCTTTCTGTCCGAAATGCAATCACAGGCTTAGCTGGCTGGACCTTTTTCCATTGTTCAGCTATGTTTTTCTGGGAGCCAAGTGCAGGTACTGCAAGGACAGTATAAGCTTCAGATATCCGGCGATCGAGTCATTGAATGCTGTTTTATATTTTCTTGTATACCTGAAATTCGCACCCGATCTGACAAGTAGCACGGCAACTCAGTTTTCGGTATTAACAGATATGGGAGTGGTCGCCATTTACTTTTTAATTATCTCAAGTCTTGTTGTCCTGACTTTTATTGATATAGACCATAAAATCATACCGGATCGTTTTCATATAATTATTGGAGCATGTGCAATCGCCTTGATTTTTCTGACTAACGACCTGACGATATGGGAGCGGATAATCGGCTTTTTTGCCATCAGCGTGCCGATTTACATTATCGCACTTTTAACCAACGGGATGGGCGAAGGAGATGTCAAGCTATTTGCTGTATGTGGCCTTTTACTTGGATGGAAGTTGATTTTGCTGACTATGCTTATTGCATCACTAATTGCTGCAGTTTATGGATTGATTCTGATAGTTGCAAAAAAGGCAAAAGGCAAGTCAGAAATACCGTTTGGCCCTTTTATCGCTTTCGCTGTGACAATTTGCATTTTTGTCGGCAATGATATAATTAATCTTTACATTTCTTTTATAACGAGATAGCTTTGAAGGTTGTTATAATAAAAATATTGTTTTTATGCAATTTTATAAAACTGTATAAAAGGTTTGCCAAATGCGTTTTGATATCGTATAGTAAATCAAATTACCAAAGTATCTTGACCGAATAATTTTGATATTTTTTTACTATTTACAAGGAGTTTTAGATGACCAGAAAATTTCGTTTCGCAATAATTGGCTGCGGGAAGGTCGCCATCAAGCATCTTAAGGCTGCCATACACAATGAAAGCCTTGTTGAACTGGTGGCTATAGCCGATACAAGCCAGACTGCTATGGATTCGCTTATAGGCGGGTCTAAACTTTCGGGAGAGCAAAAATCGAAAATAAAGGAATACACCGATTATCGCAAAATGCTTGCTGACGAGAACCTTGACATAGTGGCAGTAACCACACCGAGTGGCACCCATGCTTTGATAGGGCATGATGTTATATCCGCCGGAGTGAACCTGCTGTTAGAAAAGCCCATGACGTTATCGCTAAGCGAGTCTAAAATGTTGATTGACGAAGCAAAAAAGCATGATGTAAAGATTGCGCTTGGTCATATTTATCGGTTTTTTCCGATTGTTGATATGTTATCGGAAGATATAACAAAAGGAGTTTTCGGCAAGGTTCTCTATGGAAACGTAAAAGTATTCTGGGGGCACGACCAGGCATATTATGATCAGGCTCCCTGGCGGGGAACCTGGGCTCAGGACGGCGGTGTATTGATGAACCAAAGTGTTCACGCCCTTGACCTTATGCTGTACCTGATGGGTGGTAGTGTGTCCGAGGTCACTTCGATGATAGCCAGGCAGTCCCATATAATGGAGGCAGAAGACCTTGCACTAGGAATTATGAAGTTTGACGACGGGTCATACTGTACTGTAGAGGGAACCACCAATACGAATCCAAATGATATGCAGGCGTCATTCTTTTTGCTTTGTTCTAAAGGCAGCATAAATGCAGGGATAAGGGCCAAAAAACCGTTTTTCGACATAAGGGACGAAAACGGCAAGAAAATGAACGGCAAATATATCAAAGCATTACTTGTTAAAACCCATAAGGAGTCAGGGATATTGTCATTGCGACAGTTGTCGAACCCTCATTCCGGTATATTAAAGGACCTTTGCATATCAATTCGAGATAACAAAAATCCACGTGCGGATGGGAATTCAGGTAAAAACTCGCTTGAACTAGTTCTGGCAATGTACAAGTCGGCAAAAACAAAATCAATTGTCTCGTTACCGATTGAAGATTTTGCTGCGACTGACATGCAAGGATTTTTTGAGAATGATAAGTAAAAAAAGCGGACAAATTTTTGATATTTTTTTATTTATGAAAATGCCTAAATAGAAAAATTGTTTTGACATAGAAAATATAAGAATAGAATAGAATAGATTAGGTTAGATTAGAATAGGAAGAGGAATAGACAGTTAATCCAGGTCTTCGTCATAGACCTTTCCGGTATAACATACTTCATCAGCTGATACTTCGGATTTCTTGGATGCCACCTTTAATCTTGTCTTGGCTCGTAGGAGTCCTCTTCTAGATCTTGCAACTTCCTGCTTCGATGTAGCAGGGTCAGATATCCTCTGTAATGCTCTATCAAGCGCTTTCTGAACACGCTCTTCATCAATCTGTTCAGGCCATTCTGCAGATCCGACAACAACAATGGCGTTATCCATATCAATATGCGCATAGCCATCGGAAACCGCAACGTAGCTTTTGTGGTTGTTCTTAACCATTCTGAGTTCACCTGGATGTAATGCAATTATAACAGGCGTGTGTCCCGGCCAGATTCCAATCTCGCCATCCACAGCCGGCAGTACAAGCTGCTGTATGTCATTCTCATAGAAAAGCTCATAAGGTGTTACGATTTCTACATGTATTTTTTTCTCAGAAATATCTTCCAATTAATTTCTCCTGTTTAGGTTTTACTGATTTAGTCTAACATTCTGGTTTTTAAAAATGCAGTGTTATAGTGTCAAGGAATTGCAGCTATGCTGTTTAAATTCGTATATTGCTATTGCAATACTACTGTTATTGCAACTGTTATATTTTCAGGCTTTTTGCTTTGTCGGCTTCTTCAAGCTCCTTTTGCTTGTTCAGTGCGAATTCCTTATAGACTTCATCGATGGAACCGCGCATGAAAAAGAGCTGTTCTGGTATATGATCTACATCACCGGACACGATATGGGCAAAGCCTTTGATTGTTTCAGAGAGCGGCACATACTTACCCTCAATACCTGTAAAACTTTCTGATACATGAAACGGCTGTGAAAGGAACTTTTGGATTTTTCTTGCCCGTGATACTATCTGCTTGTCCTTGTCGGTAAGCTCTTCAAGCCCAAGAATTGAGATTATGTCCTGAAGCTCCTTATATCTTTGAAGAGTTTCCTGAACCTTTCTGGCTACATTATAATGCTCCGCGCCTACTATTGATTCGGACAAGATACGCGACGATGATTCGAGCGGATCTACCGCAGGATAAATGCCGAGCTCTACAACAGATCTCGATAAAACGGTAATTGTATCGAGATGTGAAAACGTAGTCGCCGGAGCAGGGTCGGTAAGGTCGTCCGCCGGTACATAGACGGCTTGTATTGAAGTTATGGCACCCTTTTTCGTAGAAGTGATACGTTCCTGCAAAGCGCCTACTTCATTGGCAAGCGTAGGCTGATAACCGACAGCTGAGGGTATTCTGCCAAGTAGTGCTGAAACCTCGGAACCAGCCTGGACGAATCTGAAAATATTATCAATAAAAAGAAGCACGTCCTTGTTCTTGACATCACGAAAGTATTCAGCCATTGTAAGACCGGTTAGAGGTGCCCTCATTCTTGCTCCGGGCGGCTCATTCATCTGTCCAAAAACCAGAACCGTCTTGTCTATAACTCCTGAATCCTGCATCTCGTTCCAGAGGTCATTCCCCTCGCGTGAGCGCTCGCCTACACCGGCAAAAACGGAATAACCACCGTGCTCTGTAGCAATATTCCTTATAAGCTCAAGTATAAGTACAGTCTTGCCAACTCCTGCGCCTCCGAATAGTCCAATCTTGCCACCTTTGGTGTATGGCAGAAGAAGATCAATAACTTTAATTCCTGTCTCAAGAATCTTGTCACTTGGATACTGGTCTGTATATTTAGGTGCGGGTCTGTGTATCGGCCAATAATCATCGGCTGTTACCGGCCCGCCGTTATCTATGGCTTCTCCCAGTACGTTGAAAAGCCTGCCTGTGATATGCTCGCCTACCGGAACCGTTATGGGTGCGCCTGTGGACTTGGCTATAACATTACGGGACAATCCTTCTGTGGCAGACATGGCAACACATCTGACGACATTATCTCCCTGATGCAACATGACCTCAACGATGATTTTCTTTCCGTCAAATTCTATCTCGATTGCTTCATTGACAGGAGGCAGGCTGCCTTCTTCAAATCTTATATCAACAACCGGACCTATAACTTGAATAACTTTTCCTAATGCCATTTGATGGCCCTCCGTGTATATTTATGTGTGTGATTACATGACTGCATCCGCACCGTTTATAATCTCTAATATCTCCTGGGTAATATTGCTTTGTCTGACCCTGTTTCTCTGAAGCATGAGGCTTGCAAGTATTCCTTCAGCACTTTCGGTTGCATTTTTCATTGCTGTCATCCGGGTTGTCTGTTCACTTGCAAACGCCTCTGTCAATGCACCATATACAACTCCGTTCAAAAACGTCCTTGCCAGATAATCCATAACCTTTCCGGATGAAGGGACAAATTCCATATTGATTGTGGCTTCATCAGGCATTTGCTTCTTATATACATCAAGGTCAATCCCTTCAAGTAAATCCTCGGATGAAATGGGAATAAGCTTTAGAACAACCGGCTTGATGTCAATAGCGGTGTTAATTCTGGTATATACTGTATAAACTTCATCGATATCATAGTCGTCGTAAAGGTCGTGGATATAATCTGAAATGTCCCTAGCTCTGTAAAACGTCGGAGCCTCTATGGTGTAATCGAATTCTTCGACTATATCGAAACCCGCCTTTCGAAAATACTCCTTGCCGATTTTGCCTGCTATGAATAGTTTCGGTACTGCAATTACGCCTTTCCTGGCAAAATCAATCATCAAACGGTGAATGTGATTCTCGGCGGCATGAAGAACATTTATGTTGTATGCTCCTGCAAGTCCTTTGTCTCCCGATAGTATAAAGTAACCGACAACCAGCTGTTCGTTCTTTTTCTTCTTGTGAGGGTTGAAAAAAGTATGCTCCAGTTCAGGACTTTGAATATAAATTTCTGCCATGGTAGCACGGCAAAGGTCAAAATACGGGAGTGTCTTTGCTAGTTGAGAACGGGCACGTTTCATCTTGACAGCACTGACGAGATGCATGGCATTGGTCATCTGGCGTATCTCCTTGATACTGGCCATTCTTTTCTTTATATCATGTATCTGTTCCATAATCCTCGTGCTGGGATTTCCACATCAGATAATATTCATCAAAGCTTGTATTGACAAGCTTCCCGATCTCATCTGTGAACTCTCCCGTATCCCTTATCGTGCTTAATATTTGAGGACGGATTGACGTTATGTAATCCGCAAACATCCTGAAAAACGGCTTTATGTCTTCCTTGTCAAATTCAGCAAACCTGTTAGTGTTAGCAAGATACAAAATTACAACCTGCTCTTCCAATGGAATTGGTGAATACTGACCCTGCTTCAATATTTCGTATAGGTTACGCCCCTTTATGAGCTGTTCAAGCGTTGATGCATCGAGGTCAGAACCAAACTGTGAGAAAGCTTCAAGTTCCCTGTACTGTGCCAGATTGATTCGAAGCGGGCCTCCAACCTTTTTCATTGCGGAAGCCTGGGCACTGCCGCCTACACGAGACACTGAAAGTCCGACATTAATCGCAGGCCGCTGCCCGGAATAAAACAACTGTGACTCCAGATATATCTGACCATCTGTAATTGATATTACATTTGTCGGTATATAAGCGGATATGTCTCCGCTTTGAGTCTCAACTATCGGCAATGCGGTGATTGAACCCCCGCCCTTTTCGTCTGACAGCCTTGCCGCTCTTTCTAAAAGTCTGGAGTGCAGATAAAAGACATCACCCGGGAAAGCTTCTCGGCCCGGTGGTCTCTTGAGCAAAAGCGATATGGCACGGTAAGCCTGTGCATGCTTTGTAAGATCATCGTATATTATAAGGACGTCGGAATGCTCTGTGTACATGAGTTCCTCCGCCATTGCACAACCGGAATAAGGTGCTATGTATTGCATCGAAGCTGATGCTCCGGCACTTGCAACCACCACAGTTGTGTAGTTCATTGAATTATGTTCGCGGAGGGTGTTCACAACTGACACAACCGTTGACATTTTCTGGCCGATTGCAACGTATATGCAATAAACTCCTTTGCCTTTCTGGTTGATAATGGTATCCACTGCAATTGCAGTTTTGCCTGTCTGTCTATCGCCGATAATAAGCTCTCTCTGACCACGGCCAATAGGCACCATGGCATCGATGGCTGTTATTCCTGTGTGAAGGCTGACGTTGACAGGCTGTCTGTCGATAATTGACGGTGCATCGGATTCTATATGTCTTCTGTTTGCATAAGATAAAGGACCAAGACCATCTATGGGAGTACCCAAAGGATCCAGCACCCTTCCTAAAAGGCCTTTGCCAACAGGAACGTCTATCGTACGGCCTGTACGCTTGCAAACCATTCCTTCGTATACCATGTCATTCTCGCCGAGCAGCACCACACCTATTCTGTCAACATAAAGATTCATCGCTATTCCATAAGTGGTGGTCGAAAACATAAGTATCTCACTGTATTTGCAGTTGATAATACCGGATACTACCGCAACTCCGTCTCCTACGGAAATTACCGTCCCTATCTCGTCTACGGCGGCATCTACATCATATTTAGAGAAATTCTCGAACAATTTCTCAACAACGGATTGCTTCGAGGCATCCTCGAATTTAACTGATGAGTCACCCTGAAATATCATTGCATTGTCACCGGATGCAATCGGGTGTTCATCGAAATCCGTCAAGGCTCCGGACAATGTCTCATTAATCAGCTTGGAAATTTCATCGGAGGTTTTGCCTTCCCCCTGCGCGGTTTTGACATTTTTTAGCTTTGTTACTATCCTGGCCAGCTGACCCTTTACGCTGTAATCATATCTATAGCCGCCTGCATAAATGACGATACCACCCAAAAGGGATTCATCCAGTTCAAATTTATAAGAATAATTGATAATTTTCAGTCTGCCTGCAAAGCGCTTGGCTAGTTTCTCAAGCTTTTCCTCCGGAATCTCACTTGGCGAGACAATTCTGATTACACTGTATTCAATTTGCGCCATTTGCGGATTCCTTTCCGTCCAGCTCTTCACCTATGAAGCGGTCAATAATCTCTTTCTGCTTTGTCTCGTCAATGCTTTGTCTTATTACCTTGGATGCAATGGCGACTGAAAGGTCGGCAACCTCGTCACGCATCTCCTCCATCATGGCTTTTCTCATTCTCTCCAACTCGGCATCCGTTCGCAGAATTATGTCGGATGCTTCCTTTCGGGCGTTTTGGATAATTGCATCGCTTTGAGATTCAGCCTGGATTTTGGCGTCACTGACAATATTCGTAGCCTCACGGATAGAGCTTTCAATTCGTGCAGACGCTTCAGCGAACTTCTCGTTTGCTTCCGCCTTGGTCAACTTGGCTGCTTCAATTTCGTCAACTATCGCCTTTTTGCGGTCAGCAAGAAATTTCATTGCAGGCTTAAATAGGAATTTCTTCAAAATTAGATACGTTATCAGCAAATTTATCAAAGTAAAAAATGCCGTCACTAAATATTTTGCAAGATCCTGCGGCGATATTATTGCCAAAGCGGTAACAAAGCCACTATTAAAATCATACATCGGATATCTGCCTCACTTTCAGAGTTTTAAAGAACAAATTTCGAAGTGTTCTAAGCTATTTGAATGCAAATATCAGCAGCAGACTTACAACCAATGCATATATAGCCGTAGCTTCTATGAAGACAATTGCTGTAAAAAGCAAAGTCTGGATTTTGCCTGCAAGTTCCGGCTGCCTCGCCGACGCCTCAAACGCTTTTCCTGATGCCATTCCGATACCGATAGCCGCTCCGGCTGAAGCAAACGCTATAGCCAATCCTGCTGCAAGTCCTACTAATCCTAAATCCATAATAATTCTCCTTCGTGTATTTTCATTTTATATGTTTTGATGTTTCATGCTCTTTTCGTCTTCATTCCCGGATTACTCTTCTGCTCGGCGGAATGGTGGGCGCCCTCAATTATCTCGCCTATATACACAACCGTAAGATATGTAAAAACCCCCGCCTGCAGTATGCCGTCGGCAAGGTCGAACCAGATGCCGAGTATACCGGGAATGATTGCAGGCATGATGATATATATAAATTCCATAAGAATGAAAGCGCCGAATATATTACCGAATAACCGCAGAGAAAGTGATATTGGCTTTATAAAATAATCCAGTATCCTGAAAGGTACAAGTGCAACCTTCGGATAGGTAAGCGAGCCCCAGAATCCTTTGAGCCCGACAAATTTAATGCCTGTAAATATAACGTATCCCACAGTAAAAAAGGCCAGAGTAATAGGCGTGACAGGGTCCTTCGCAGGTGGTACAATCCTGAAAGCCGATGAAAGGTTGGTCAGACACAAAAACACCGCTATACTGCCTACAAAAGGTGCGACCTGCTGCGCCTGCATCTCGTTCATGTTCTGGTTACGACAAAGATTCATGAACAATTCTACAAAGCCTTCAGTTACAATCTGCCTTCCCCTCGGGATTTTCTCAAATCTTCTACCCATCCAGTATGCAAGGAAAAAAACCAGTATGATCGTTATCCATGCGCCTACAGTGGTATCACCGAACGGCAGCGTAAAAGAGCCGATATGAATATGAAAGACCTCGTGATAAGCGATGGACTCCCTGATCTGCTCTCCTATGTCCCCAACTGCAACCTCGGCCAGAAAATGCTCCTTGATTGCCTGTAATAATTGGACAAAATAACTTTCGCTTAAACTAAAATACATTTATCTCCCACCCGGTTCAAATTTTCTTTAAAACGATAATCCCCCGAAAAACAAAAAAGTTTTTCGGGGAATCGTCTTTGATTATATTCCTATTATTAGATTCAAATTCAATATATAACGATGTTTCTATTTAATAATATTTTCATTTTGCATTTGACACTGTATGTGTCTTGCCAACCCCTTAATTGCAATTTTCTCTTCTTGACTTGCAATATACTTTGTTAACTTACGATATTATGCGCCTTTAAAATTAGGAATGCAAGTATTTGCAATATTCATTCGGTAAAAATTGCAAAGTTTGTCATTTTGTCCCAAATAAACGGTCTCCGGCATCGCCTAACCCTGGCACAATGTAGGCATGATCGTTGAGTTTCTCATCAAGAGCAGCGCAAAAGATAGGTACATCAGGGTGATCAGAGTGCAATTTCTCAACGCCTTCTGGAGCAGCTATCAGACACATGAACTTGATGCTCTTGATACCCTTCTGCTTTAAAAATGTTACCGCAGCAGATGCTGAGCCTCCGGTGGCCAGCATCGGATCCAGTACAACAAGATCCCTGTCCGTGGAATCTTCAGGTAGCTTGCAGTAATACTCGACCGGCTGTAATGTTACAGGGTCGCGGTAAAGCCCGATATGTCCGACCTTGGCCATTGGCATAAGGTTAAGCATGCCGTCAACCATTCCAAGACCTGCGCGTAGTATAGGTATTATAGCCATCTTCTTGCCGGCAAGAACCTTCGTCCGTGCAATTGAGACAGGCGTCTCTATCTCGATCTCCTTCAATGGAAGGTCCCTTGTGACTTCATAGGCCATAAGCATTGAAACTTCAGAAACCAGCTCCCTGAATTCCTTGGTGGTAGTCCTCTTGTCTCTCATTAATGAAATTTTATGTTGTATGAGAGGATGGTCAAAAATAAATACGTTTTCCATTAAATAATATCCTCCTGGATTAATTGGATTTACCTTGCATTATGCGTCATTGCGGATTGATTTTGTTCTTTCGCTATTTTACCACTAATGTACAAGCTAATGCAACTGAAAATATATTGTCGTTTTACTGAAATAAAATTGATTTTTCGTGTCGGCTGTTATCTCTATCGGCCTTGCAACGGATTTTGACTGTCTGTATGCATCTTCACAGTCTTATACTACAGCAGAAATTGACTTTTATACAATACCAGTATTTTCTGAATTATTTTCATCTACACTATCGTTCTCATTTTTTATGTATTCTGCAGATTCTGATATCACTTTTAGTCCGCTTTGCCTGACCATGACACTTAGCGCACCAAGAAACAGCCCAAACAGGATGATCCCCTGTGAACTTACAAGTGGTGCATCCATTATTCCGTGCACCAGAGTCGCTGCTATCATTGCTATTCCAGCGGCTAGATAAGGGCGCACGCTTGACAGGTGAAGCGCTTTCACGGATTTTACTACGGATATTGCCATAATCCATAAAAACGACAAAAATCCTAAAACTCCAGTCTCAAGGATAAAATTGATATAAATGTTGTGTGAATGTATTGCATTTCGTATCGTCGACGGGGCGTCCGCCGGTACGTATAAATGGTAGGAATTAATGCCGGTAGCCCAGAAGGGATTTTTGACAATCTGCCGTATAGCTACATCCCAAAGCGCAAACCTGTTCTCGAATTCCTTGAGAAATGTCTGCGGTCTGGGGATTATGTCGCTGAAAACAATTACCGATAGCTCAGGGAAAATCGCTGTTGCTGTTAAGACTATCATAATAAACCCAAATACAATCACCAGGACATTCTTCTCGCTCATGCTAAGGAAAAACACGGTCAGTCCTGCAAGAAATGCAAGCATTCCGCTTCTGCTGCCGGTCAGATAAAGGCACGCAAGCCCAAGCGCGGTGGATAAGACAAGCCAGTTGCGGCTGGATTTTTTCCACATGTGATAAAACAGCGCAAAAGCAAACAATATAATCACTTCAAGTGCATATGAAAAATAATTGGGATTGGAAAATGTGCCCATCAGTCTTATTGCAGTGGTTGACTTTATAAAAAAGCTGCCCGACCAGGGAAATGCAATTGCGATGAAGCATACCGGAAAAAGAAGCATCGTGGCATATCTGGCAAAATGCAGCGAGTCCTCGGGTTTCCAGAAAATTTCAATGGAAGTCGCACAAAAAACGATAGGCGCAAGTATCAAAAGCCCCAACGCCGCGCTGAGATAGTTTCTGTATAATAAAGGACCGATTGTGGCTGATAACACCAATATGATTCCAGGTAGTAAAAACGTGCTTTCCCAGATAAGTTTTATGAAGGCAACTCTAGCTCGGTCTGCTTTAATAAATTCGCGTATAAATGCTCCGGTCAAAAGGAGTGCTCCAAAAGGCGCGCTATAATATGATGCGCCGATAAGCAGCAGGGATATAATCATTATTTTCCTGCGAGGCGGGAGTGAAAGCAAATGCACGAAGAAATTCTTGATCGTGCGTTTTGTCTGATTTATTCGTTTTTTGAGGATCAGCGACTCCCTCTTCATTGGTCAAACGGAGACTTTTTGTTAAGCTTGTGGTGCAGATATAAAGACTTGCCGCCGGCATAATCAGATACCTTCTGCCCCTTGCCAAAAAGCTTATACTTATATGTTACAAGGCCTTCAAGACCAACCGGTCCGCGCGCATGAATCTTAGATGTGCTTATTCCAACTTCGGCACCAAATCCGTATCGGAATCCGTCACTAAACCTTGTGGAGCAGTTGAGGAAAACATTGGCTGAATCGGTATAGGCCATGAATTTGCGTGCTTCGTATCTATTTTCGGTAATTATTGCATCGGTATGCTTCGAACCGTATCGGTTGATATGAGCTATGGCAGCGTAAGTATCAGGTACTATTTTAATTGATATCTGCAGGTCCAGATATTCCGTGTGCCAGTCGGTTACTTCTTCACATTTTAAAATTTTACATACTTTATCACAGCCAAAAATAGTAACATCAAGGCCTTTTAGCCTGTCTGATAATTCTGTAAGAATTTTAGGAGCTATAAGTTCGTTGATCAATATCGTCTCTGCAGAATTGCAGGCGGAGACATACTGGGCTTTGGCATCGACTATAATATCGATGGCCATGTCGACATCTGCTGATTCGTCGATATAGACGTGGCAGACACCGTCAGCATGTCCCAGTACAGGAATCTTTGTGTTGTCCATTATCATCCTGACAAAGGCATTTGACCCTCTTGGAATTAGAAGGTCAACCTCGCTGTCCATTTTTAGCAGTTCATTAACATCTGACCTTGTAGCAAGAAGTGATATCCATCCATCCGGCAGTCCAGCTTTGATCGATGCTTCATTGATTATCCCGGCAAGCACTCTGTTGGTCTCATATGCTTCAGACCCGCCTTTAAGTATTATTGCATTGCCGCTCTTAAGACATAGCGCTGATATCTGCACAAGTGCATCAGGCCTGGATTCAAAAATAACGCCTATTACTCCAATGGGGCATGTAACACGGTAAAGTTCAAGTCCGTGGTCTAAAAGGGAGTCGTATGTGGTTTTTCCTACAGGGTCGCCAAGCCCTATAAGATCATGAAGTCCTTTGATGACATCGCTTAACTTCTTCTCGTCAAACATAAGCCTGCCGAGGAGCGGCGCAGCAAGATTGCTTTTCCTGGCGTTTTCGAGGTCAAGTGTGTTAGCCTCTGCTATACTCTTCTTGTTGGCAGCAAGGCTTTCCGCAATAGCGGCAAGCGCGCTGTTCTTAGCGTCAGAAGAAAGTCCCATCATCTCTATGGATGCAATCTTGGCATTGATTGCAGCTTGTGATGCTAGACTCTCGTTAGCGTTGTTTAAAGGTTGCTTTAATGTATTTTCTTCGACAATTTTGTTATTTTGCTCTGCTGAATTTTCCATCGGATGGCCTCCTTTACATTTGTTATAGCAAACTTATTCATGTTATATAATTGAAAATACGTATAAGTTTGCCGAATGCGTTTTGCTTGAACATATATTACATAACTTATTTCAAAACGCTATATGCCTGTGGATAATGTGGATAAGTCTGTGCATAACGTGCACGACAAGCAATTTATTAATTATTACTCATTAAACTCTTATGTAGCAAGGGTTTAGAATTTCATACATTTTTCGACAAAAACGAACATATATGCGGACAGGCCTTCCGGCCTTTTAAAACTTAAGTTTGAGGCTTGTCTGATGAGGTATGAATTTTGGCATGTCCATGCTCGGCGGACAGAATTGCCACTATCTATTCTCGTATATTTCCCTGACATGGTCATATGAATCGAATGTTCCTATATCGTAGCATTCACCGGTAAAAAGGTGTGCCAGAACCGGCTTGCGAGTATACAGCCATGACGGGAAGTAACCGGGTGCATCCGGTGGATTGCCTTCATTCAAATATTGCTCAATCATTTTAAGGGTCTCTCGCTTATAAAAATAAGTCGCGAAAAACGCTATGTCGGACTTGGGGTTTTTCGGTTTTTCTTCCATGTCAACAATTATGCCGTTTTCATCTAGTATTCCAACGGCCATCCTCTGAAGTTCCGAAATGTCCGGTATGTTCTTTGCCAGAACCATATCTAGTCCTTTGGCCTTAAAGAGGTTGTATGAGTCGATAAGTTTGTTGGTAAAAAGATTATCCCCTGCTATCACGACTATATCGTCATCAATTCCCATTGCATCAATGGCGAATTTCATGTCGCGTATGGCACCGAGCTTGTTGTCCTCTCCGGTTGTGTTGTCATTTATTATTCTAATAAGCTTTTTGCGGGCGGCTCCTGATGTCTCAAGCCATTTCTCGAAATGCGAATAAAACAGGTCGTTGCTTATAACTGCAATCTCGTCAATATCGTCAATTGTCTCGATCTCATCGATAATGTAATCAATAATCGCTCTTCCGGCGACCGGCAGCAATGCCTTTGGCTTGTCCTTGGTAAGCGGGTAGAGTCTTGTAGCATATCCTGCAGCTAAAATAAGTGCTTTCATAATTATTTTTACCATCCTTTTTCTTGTATTTCGGCTTGTATTTAGTGTTAATTCTTGTAATTTATAATTTATTGTCTTCTCTTATACTCTTAAAATAATGGTACATATTACATGGAATCATCCCATTATATAATTTTCTTCGCTTGTCTGCAACCGCCCCGAAACTTTCTTCAAATACGTCGAGTGGCGCAATTATGCTAATGCGAAGCTTATTGACCACGTTTTTGCCTTTGATCCATATCCTGCCCATGTCCTTGAAAAGATCTAGTGCATTCTCCTTCTCCATCAGTCTTTCGCCGTATGGAGGGTTTGTTATGATTAGTGCTCTTGGCAGATTGGTCCACTTCTGTATCGCGGCAAAATCAAATGTTCTGACATCCGTTTCCTGAAAGGATATAAGGTGTCTAACATTGGCACGGTTGGCGTTGTCCTTTGACAGCTCGACATTGCGCTTGTCTATATCCCCCGCAAAAATGAACGGCCTGTCGGGGTAGTCGGACCTTTGCAAGTCCAGAGCCTCCTGCCTTGCCGCGTCAAAAACCTTTTTGGTTATAAGCGGCCATTTCTCCGCTGCGAAAGACCTGTTGATGCCTGGTGCTATGTTCATCGCAATCAATGCCGCTTCTATCGGTATGGTGCCGGATCCACACATAGGATCGATTATCGCCTCATCCTTGAATACGTTCCATTGTGACAGCAAGACAAGGGCTGCTGCAAGCGTTTCCTTTATGGGAGCGGCATGAGACAAAGGGCGATATCCTCTTTTATGCAGGCCATCACCTGAAGTGTCGAGCATGAAAGTGATGTTATTATCTACAATCGAGAATGTGATTTTGATTAATCCTGTATTTTCGTCTTCGGGTAAATTAGCTCCGGCATTAAGTCCCTTTTTGTCTGATATTCTCTTTACAATTGACTTTTTGACTATGGCCTGACACGCGGATATTCCAAAAAGATCGGACTTCCTGGAGTAGCCGTTGACATGGAACGCCCATCGGTCCGGTATGTACTTCTCCCAGGGTATCTCGAGCGACAGGTTGAAAAGCTGGTCAAAAGTAACCGCCCTGCCTCCCCCGACCTTGATCAAAACTCTCTCTGCTGTTCGCAGCCATATGTTGCAGCGTGCAACCGCTTTCGGAAAATCCTCCTGGCTGGCTTCGAACAGAATCTGCCCGTTGTTCGCTGTTATCTGCCCGGATTCGTACCCGATATCGATCAGCTCCTGCTTGACCAGGGACTCCAATCCGAAAATGGTCGGTATTACAATTTGCATTTATTCTCCAATTCACGTTTATTCGTACTTTGACATTCCTGAACTCTTAATGCGATTATCTGCATTAGTTTGTTCACATATAAATAAAAATCTATTTGCTTTATATCTCTTTTGTTTTTTTGTATTACTGTATCATCAATTCATAGCATTACTGTATCATCACTTCATAGCATTCACATATTCAAATGGGTGGATGTTTTGTCCGATTCGCGCAACCGATTTTACACTGTGAAAGATTCGATTGTGGCGAATTTGTACCTATCATGTTGGTACAAAAGGAGAAAACTCCAAATGTGAAAAATTTATTTTTCACGATATACCCATAAGGTATATCACCACGAAAAACGTAATTACTGAAAGCACCCATCCGCCTATGATGTCAGTGGCCCAGTGCATATCGAGATAAAGTCTTCCGTAGGCTGTAACGATAGCGTTTGTCAAAAAATACACAACTACCAGTATTACGGCCCAAAACGGCAGATAAGGCATCAGCATTGCAGGAACCAGCAGGGCCATTGTCATTGTTGATGCGGAATGTCCGCTTGGATAGGAACCTGAAGTCATCAATTTGTGGGCGGTAAGGTGAGGTGGGCGTGCGCGGACAGCTATCCGCTTTGTGATCGTAACCACCGACGTCTGGATTGCCAGCGATGCCATAATGAACAGCCCGCTCTTCCAGTCCTTCCAAATGAGTCCAAGTATCATTGCAACGAGTACAATCTGCGTCGAAGCCGGAATAATATCGTTATACTGATGGGTGAAAATCATGAATCTTTTTATTTTAACTTCACGTGTTTTATTGACTATATGCCTTATCCACATGTTGAACCTGGTGAGCTGCATATAAAAAATATCAAGCAATACAAAAATTATCGATAAGATGATAATCGGCACCGCCAACTTGCTATTGTTTAGAAACTCCGCCATCCAATATCCTCACATTCTGTCAATAAGTTTACATGTTAGGGGTGTTTTTTACAAGGGGTAGTTTGTTGATGTGAGGCAGCTTCCTTATCTTGCCGATAACAGGTATTGCCGCTATGCCTACCAGCGCACCGGTGAATAATGATACAAGCATCAGGAAGGGCAGATAAAAAAACAATATTTTGATATCCTTCAATAGAATGACTGCTACAATTATCTGACCGATGTTATGTGATACAGAACCTGCCATACTTATGCCCACAACAGAAAAAATTCTGTCAAATCCAAGCATTAGAAGGCTCATTGCCAGAAAAGCCAGAAATGCTCCGGAAAGCGAAAACATAAGTGATACGGGTCCGGTAAAAAGGCCCATTACAAGGCATCTCACCACTATAATAGCTATCGTGTCAACCGGCCTTAGTGTAACAATAGCAAAAACCGTAACAATGTTGGCAAGTCCTAGCTTAATACCCGGCACAGGAATCAAGAGTCCTAATGGCAAATAATTCTCAAATACCGAAAGCACAAGAGCCAGTGAAATAAAAACGCCTGCAAAGGCTAACCTTCTTCCAATGGAAGTGGAGTGCCTGAAGTTGTTATTTTCGCTTTTTGTTGTTTCTTTCAAAAGTCTAATTCCTTCTATCGCTTTTCTTTTCATTACATTTTTTTAGGACAATTTGACTTGGTCCCGTTTTCTACTTTTATCTTCTACTTTTATTTTATGCTATTTATTTTCTGCTATTTATTTTCTACTATTTATTTTCTGCTTTTTTCTTTTTGTTTTCTGTTTTCCTTGATTTTATTTTAGTATAATATCCGGGTCCTGCGACTCCTTTTCTTTTAATATCCTTACAAGGACATTTGCGGGTACACACGCTGCTATCTCACCTGAGCGGCCTATCAGTCCTGTATGTACGCAGACCTGGTCAGGGCAGGTGCTTTTGGCAAATTTCACTTTGCCGCCGGTCAGCAATATATCGAATTCAATTCCGTTGCTTTCCATATGAATAAGCGTGTCTCCGTTCACATCTTTAGACTCTCGCAAAGATGGCAGAGTAGAACGCAGGTCATCCGCTTCGAAATTTTTCTTTTGTGTGACGAGATTGTACCTAAGAACAATTTTGCCGTTAATGACTATCTCGGCGTCTGATGCTTTATTCTGGTATCCTGTTGCGAGATTGATCCATAAAGCGGCACACATTGCAATTACGACCCCTGCTATTATAAAGTCACCGAATTTCATGTGTTTCAACGGTTTACTCGACATTCCTCGTACCATCCCAATATCTGCAAGAACGGAAGCTCCTTCGAAAGCTGATATAATGCCAGCAATACGTTTTCGTCTCCCCTGCGTGCTGAAAGATCCACCCAGAAGCTGTATTCCCAAGGTCTTTCGGGAACCGGTCTTGATTGGATTTTTGTCATGTTAAGGCCTCGTTCTGCAAACACATTAAGTACAGAAGCCAGAGAGCCACTCTGATGAGGAAGCTTGAATGAAAGGCTTATGCGGTCTGCATTGTCTTCAATTATAAACTTCTTGCTTAAAGCAACAAAGCGTGTCTGGTTATGTTCGGAATCGCAAATATCATCATCGTGGATTTTAAGGTTATTAATTGTAGCAGCTTCACTTGAAGCAATTGCACAATACGACGGATCGTTTATCTCAATCATCTTCTGTGCTGCAAAAGCTGTGTTCTCTACAGCGATCTGAGTCCATCCTTTGTTCTTGATATAATTGGAACACTGCGCAAGTGCCTGTGGATGAGACAGGACTGTTCTGATCTTGCTGATATTGGCACCCGGCAAAACCACAAGCTTGTGATGAATAGGCACGGAAACAGCTTTTACTATGTATATTGAATTTTTCGTAATAAGGTCATACACATCATTTACCGTTCCGGCGGTTGTATTCTCCAAAGGCAGCAGAGCCAGTTCGCAGTCACCTTTAAGCAGCAATGTGATACTGTCTTCGAATGTCTGGACAGGAACGCAGTATGAATCAGGGAAAACATCGGTAGATGCAAGATGTGAGTACGACCCGCTTGTACCCTGGCATGCTATTCTCTCCGGAGAAAAAATATTGTTATCCGCATTGTTGATCATGTTCTTAATAGCCCAGTCATTGTCATTCTCAAGTAAAATCTCGTATTGGTTCTCTCTTGAGACTCTCATGACAGTAGTCATGATCGACTCGATCTTATGCTTCATGGATGGTGCGAAATTCTTCTGGAATTCATCTATTATGTAGCTTTCACGTACAGGATCGCAGACTGGCAGATCCGAATTGATTTTGGCTTTCGCTATAAATTCGGCTGCTTCGAACCGTTCCTTGAAATAATTCATTCCGATTTTGTCAAGCTCGTTTATGCGTTTTCTTAATAAGTCAATGTCTGGTCCAGTTTGTGGGGATTTCACTTTGGCAGTTTGTTTTTTGTTCATGGTTATTCCTTTTCATCTAATATCTGCTTTCGAAATTTGGTATGGAAAACTTATTTCAAAAAGCTATATTATCTTTTTATTATCTTTTGATTATCTTTTCTATTGTATCACATAAAACATTAATGGCTCGCGAATAGCTTTCGATTCCAAGACCCTTTATCTGGGCAATGCACGCAGGAGATATAACGCTTATCTTGCGGAAGTCCTCTCTGCTTGCTATGTCAGATATATGGGCTTCTACGACAGGCAGGCTGCACAGTTCCAAAGCATCATATATTGCATAACTATAATGAGTAAAGGCTCCGGGGTTGATAACTATACCGTCGTGTCTGCTGATTGCCTCGTGTATTTTCTCGATTATTGCACCCTCATAATTCGACTGGAAAGACTCAAGCTTATATCCACGCAAAAACGCAGTGTCGTATGAAAGTTTCTCAACATCAGCAAGCGTAAACGATCCGTAATGTTCAGGATCTCTTTTGCCTAGCATGTTAAGGTTCGGGCCATTGATAAGCAACAAGGAAAATTTCATGTCTTCGAAGCTTTTAAGCGGCTTTCTTTTCTGGAGGATATCCAGGTTCTTAACGAATGAATCCTCTTCAATTGTTAAAGTACCTGACACGATATCCTTCTCTTTGACGGTATTCATTTGTTTGGTTACAAGTTTTTTCATTTATAGTATCTCCTGAATGGGGTTGCTTGAATGGGGTTGTTTGAATGGGTTTGTTTGAATGGGTTTGCCTGAATGGGTTTGCCTGAATGGGTTTGCCTGAATGGGGTTGTTTGAATGGGTTTGTTTGAATGGGTTTGTTTGAATGGGTTTGTTTGAATGTTTCAGTTGGAAATCCGAGTTGCCGGACATCGTATTTGCATTGCAGGATGTTCATAATATAGCCGAAATGCCTTGGGATTCCACATAAGAATCAAGAAGAGCAATGGCCATTGCAGCTTCTACGACTGGCACCGCCCTGGGGACAACACAAGGGTCGTGTCTTCCTTTTACACTGAATCTGACGTTCTTCATCTCGTCCAGGTCTATGGTGTCCTGTTCCTTCGCAATTGACGGGGTGGGCTTGAATGCAACACGGCAGACTATCGGCATTCCATTGCATATTCCGCCTTCTATCCCTCCGGCATTGTTGCTTGTGTAATAAATAGAGTTGCCGTTGTCGGAGATTCTGGGGGTGTCGTTGTTTTGTGATCCGTTTATTTTAGTCGATGCGAACCCAAGGCCGAATTCGACCCCTTTGACAGCAGGTATCGAAAACATTATTGATGCAATTCTTGACTCCATTCCGCCGAAAATCGGATCACCTGTACCTGCTGGCATTCCTGCAGCCATGCATTCAACTGTCCCGCCGCATGAGTCAAGGTCCATCCGACACTTTTCTATCTCGTCGATCATACTCTGCCTTATGTCCTGGTTAAGCACGGGAAAAGGATTTGCGGCAAGGTCACGCAGGCTCTTGAAGTCACGTGTCAGGCTGTCGAATCTGTAATCCTCCAGATCCTTTATCGAAGATATATGTCCGAAAATATAGACTTTCTTAATTTCGAGTATCTGCCTGCAAACTGCTCCTGCAAAAACGAGAGGAGCTGTCAGCCTGCCGGAAAAATGTCCGCCGCCTCTTGGGTCCTGATGACCGCCGTACCGTGCAGTTGCCGTTAAGTCGGCGTGACCCGGCCTCGGAGTGACTGTCAGTGAATTGTAATCCTCGGAGCGGGTATCGGAATTTTCGATTATTGCACATAACGGTGTACCTGTTGTTCTACCCTTGTAAAATCCTGATATTATCCTCGGCTTGTCCGCTTCCTTCCTTTTCGTTGCCCATGGAAGGCCATTTGCACAGCGCCTTTGCATAAAATCTTCTATGGCATTCAAGTCAAGTTCGATGCCGCTTGGAAGACCGTCGATTGTAACACCGATAGCTTCTCCGTGAGATTCTCCAAAAATGCTTATCTTAAGCTTGTTTCCCCATATAGAACTCATCAATAATTCCTCCTGCAGACCTCAAATCCTCAAAAAAATTCGGGTATGACTTGTCAACGCAATCAGCGTTTCTTATAAGAACACCGTTCTGGGTTTTAAGGGCGGCTACCGCCCCCGCCATTGCAATTCTATGGTCGCCGTAGCTGTCAATCTCGCCGCCTTCAAGTAAATTATGGCTTCCATATATCACCAGGCCGTTATCTTCTTCGGATACTGTTCCACCTATGCCTTTGATTAACTGTACGGATGTTTTAATCCGGTCGCTTTCCTTGTATCGCAAACGACCCGCATTAACTATACGTGTTATAGCGTTGGTATTGACCGCCGCTACACAAATCACCGGAATCAGGTCTGGTATTTGCGAAGCGTCAATCTCAAATACGGCCTTTTCGCCCTTTATACCAAGTATGTCGCAAAGAAGGTCACGATGCGGGGTTTTCGTCCCGACTTCCGCACTGTCGTTAATCTTATCGAGCTCTCGAAGTATCTCATATATTTTCTTATCTCCTTGTGCCGAAGATGGATCAAGTCCCTGAATATCGATATTGCTTCCGAGATAATTGGCTACAGCCCAGAATGCCGCCTGGGAATAATCGCCTTCAACACTGTAATGGGTTCTAAGGTATTTCTGGTTGCCGCCAATAAAATATCCGTTAACCAATCTCTCTACAGTGACACCGAATCTGTGCATCACATGAATCGTAAGGTCTACATAGGCGGACGATTCAAGCTCGCCCTCTACTATCACTTTGGAATTTCCGTCAAGCAATGGCAACGCAAGTAAAAGCCCTGTTATATACTGGGAGCTGACATTGCCCGGAACCGGGAATTCCCCGGAATTCAGCTTGCCTTTAATGTGCAGAGGAAGCGATCCCTTCTCTGGAAATTCGAGCGTCACTCCTTTGTCCTTCAGAATGCTTCTATATTCATCAAGTGGTCTCTCGGACAATCTTCCTGCACCTGTAAAAACCGTCTCCCTGCCTAATGCCGCTGCAATCGGTATAAGAAATCTGAGTGTCGACCCGGATTCGTTGCAGAAAAGCTCCTGCTTGCCAGCGAGCAAATCGCCAATGGCATTGCAAGTGGCCAGTATGTCCTTTGATATCTGGCCCTGGCAGTTTACCGCCAATGTAGGATCTCCGGCCAAAGCCGCACATAGTATCGCCCTATGCGCAACGCTTTTAGATGGAGGAGCTTTAATCACACCTGACAATATTGATGGCTTGATGTAAAAATCGGCCATTTCTATAGAACCTCCCTCAAAGCACTGCTGAGAACGTCCTGGTGTATAGGATATAATACGCCCTCTCCAATCTCCTTGAGCAAGACAAAATATACAGTGTCGGAAAATGTTTTCTTGTCTGATTTTATCGCGCCTATTATCTGATCTATGTCACATTCATTTTTGACAGGAAGACTTAACTTTGCAAGGCATTTCTCGATTCTGTCGGCTGTACCAGCTTTGGTGACTCCGAGCTTCTCGCCAAGCCTCGACGCTATAACCATTCCTATCGAAACCGCCTGACCGTGTGAATAGGTCTTGTAACCGGTCACTTTCTCTATGGCATGGCCTACCGTATGGCCAAAATTTAGCAGCATCCTCTCGCCACGGTCTCTCTCATCATTTGATACAACAGATGTCTTGATGCGAATACACCTTTCGAGAACCCATTCCAGATCCATCATGTTTGACTCTATTCTGTCAAAAAGGCTTATATCCCTGATGCATCCATACTTGATAACTTCTGCCATACCGTCGTTTAAAATGCTTCTGGGAAGTGTCGATAAGACCTTAGGGTCTACTATAACCGCACATGGTGGATAAAACGAACCTACCAGGTTCTTGCCGTAAGGCATGTCAATTGCTGTCTTGCCGCCTACTGATGAATCCACCTGGGCAAGAAGCGTTGTGGGCACAGAAAGAAGAGGAACACCCCTTAAATATGTTGCTGCGGCAAATCCCGTAAGGTCTCCGACCACGCCGCCGCCAAGAGCGATTATTATGTCCGCCCGTGTAAGTGAGAACTTATTGAACTTTTCGTAAAGAGTAAAAAGCTCGGTCTGATTCTTGCTCTCTTCTCCCGGGGTCAGGATATAGCATTCGACTTCAAATCCTGATTGTTCCAGGCTTGTCTGGACCTTGGCTAGATATAATCCGGCTACGTTTTCGTCAGTTACCAAAAACGCCTTGTTGCCCTTTACATGAGACTTTGCAACCTTGCCTGTATGCAAAATTGAATTGTTGGAAATCGAAATCTCATAACTGCCCGTGCTTGTGGTTGCAATAATATCCGGCATAATGTTCTCCTATCTATTCGTGGGTCTATTTTGGAATTTCTTTGCTTGTCTTTCCAGCTTGCTGCTATGCTGCTTGTCTTTTCTGCTTGCTGCTATGTTGCTGCTTGTCTTTTCAGCTTGCTGCTATGTTACTGCTATGTTGCTGCTTGTCTTTCCAGCTTGCTGCTATGTTGCTGTTATTTTCGCTTCTATAAATCCCTTCCCATAAGTCTGGCTAAAGGAAGAAGCTTCGTTGTCAGTTCGGCGAAATCTGACGGAGTAAGAGACTGGTGTCCGTCGGAAAGTGCGTTCTTAGGATCATTGTGCACTTCAATTATAAGCCCGTCCGCACCCGCCGCCAATGCCGCCATCGAGAGTGGCTCAACCAGCCATGCCACGCCGCCTGCGTGGCTTGGGTCTACAAAAACAGGAAGATGCGACATTTTCTTCAAGACAGGGATGGCACTGATATCCAGTGTGTTTCTGGTGGCGGTCTCAAATGTCCTTATTCCGCGTTCGCACAAGATGACCTTGTCATTTCCACCGCTCATTATATATTCAGCTGACATCAGAAGTTCTTCAACAGTATTGGAAAATCCGCGCTTTAGCATTACCGGCTTGTTAGTGAGTCCAAGCTCCTTCAATAGTTCAAAATTCTGCATGTTCCTGGCACCGACCTGTATAATGTCGACGTATTCGTCGAACAACTCGATCTGCGTTGGATTCGTTATCTCAGATATAATTGGAACATTGTAGGCTTCCTTCGCCCTTTTCATGTAAATAAGACCATCGGCTTTAAGTCCTTGAAATGCATAAGGTGATGTCCTGGGCTTGAATGCTCCGCCTCTTATCATGCAGGCTCCGCTTTCGTTCACACTTTTGGCGATTTCCATCATCTGGGATTCGGATTCTACAGAGCATGGACCAGCGGCAATAACTATCTTCTTACCACCAATAAGGACATCTCCCACTTGAATCTGTGTGTTGTCCGGATGAAATTTTCGGTTTGCGCGTTTAAATGGCTCCGATACTTTCATGACCTTCTCTATCCGGTCATCATTCTCCAGCATATTGATATCAATAGTTGATGTATCTCCTACAAGTCCGATTATAACTGTATCGCTGCCGAAAATCGGATTGGCGGAAACTTTGAACTTCTCAACCCATTCACATATTTCATTTGTCTGCTCTTTCGTAATGCCTTGTTTTAATACTATAATCATTGGTACGCCCCCTTTTATTGTCTGTTATAGGATTGTTATTTTGCGAATTATAAGAAATCAAAGTTCTTGATTGTCATTGAATTGCTTTCTTAAAAAATGCAATTTATAGATAAACCGATTGATTTACCAGGTTTTGACTTCTTAATCAATCATTCTATAACAAAACCTTACGAATGAACAGTGGCTAATAACACAAAAACTGTTATAAAAAGTCTCGTTTTTATATCATAGTATCGATTAACAGGTATTTAAGTCCAAATCAAGTGCATAAAATTTACTTCAAACTCACATTTTACACACTCCATTTTGTAACACTTCACAGTATGCAAGGTAAATTTTTATATAATGGCTTTTTGCATCAGTGTGGTCTAGTGCGTTTGTACTGTGCGTATTGTGCTGTGCATTTTATGAATTCTAATACCCTATGGCTTTTATAATTGTACTTAATATTTCGTCCGGGCTACCTGCTGCATCTACGGTAAAATCAGAAATGCTACTATATATCGGAAGTCTTTTATTGTATAGATGTTCAATATGCTCGCGGTCCTTGCCCGAAATCAAAGGTCTGTCCTGATTGTCACCGACCCGTTTAAGAGAGGTCGCAAGGTCTGTTGAAAGGTAAAAAATAAAGCCCTGGTTCTCTTTTACAATTGCTGCATTGTCAGGACTTATCAGTGCTCCGCCTCCGGTAGACACCACAAGACTTGCCGGCTCTTTCATGATGCGTGCCAGACATTTCTTCTCCGACTCTCTGAAAAATTCTTCTCCACTATCCTTGAAAATTGCAGATATGGGCTTCCTGTTCTCTTCAACAATTAAAAGATCCAGGTCAGCAAACCCGATTCCCATAGCCTTGGCAAGCCTTTTGCCTATGGTGGTCTTACCGCTGCCCATAAAACCTGTAAGTACGATTTTAACAGGAAAATGCTTGAAAAGCTTCTTCCTCATACGCGGCAGAATCCTGCTCATGTCGAATGCAGAATAATCTGCCTTGTCATTCCATATCTGCTGTGCAAAAAGTGCCTGCTTCAAAAGCATGACAAGTCCGTTGTCAGCTCTGACTCCATATTCGCGGGCCTTAAGAAGAAGTCTTGTCGCTAGTGGATTGTATATTGAATCATAAATATATTCAGCAGTTTTGATTATATCCTCACTAACAGGAATTTCGTTGCAGTGCGGCCACATACCCAAGGGTGTTGCATTCAAAATAACATCAAACTCACCTTTCAAATCTGTAAAATCAGCATGATATACGGTGCAACTGTTAATATTGGTATTGGTATTGGTATTGGTATTGGTATTGTTGCTGGAGTTGCTGTTGGTGTTGGTTGTGTCGTTGATGCTGTTGTTGCTGGTGTTGTTGGTGTTGCTGGTGTTGGTGGTGTTGCTGGTGTTGGTGTTGGTATTGTTGATGTTATTGTTGTTGGTGTTGGTTTTGTTGCTGTTGTTGCTGTTGTTGCCTGTATATATGCTTGTGTTGTCAATGATACAGTTGTCGGCGTTGGTGTCAATGTCGGCGTTTGTTTTGTCATCGGTGCTGTTTTTGTATTTGTTCCTGCATGTATCCGATATCAATTTCGAGGTTTTTACCGCATCACGCGCACATATGCAAATTTCACTGGGACCACCTGATAATGCCTGCGGCAGCATAATTCTGGCGACGCCGCCGTTGCCAAGCAGCAACACCCTTTTATTCTTGAAGTCAATATTGCACGCTCTGAATCCGTAGATATCGGTGTTATATCCTTTTCGACATGATACAGTGTTCACCGCTCCGAAATCCAGTGCGTTTTCGTCCAAAGTGTCAAGAAGATGAACGATTCTCTCCTTATAAGGTATTGTTATGTTGAAGCCATCCAGCTTTTCGAGGATTTCGAGCACCCGTACGTCGAAATCATCAGACGATATGTCAAAAGACTTATACGTACCCTTGATACCACACTGCTTCATTATGTTCTTGTGTATTACCGGTGAAAGCGTGTGCGAAAGTGGATGTCCGATCAGACCATAATGTCTTTTACGATTAGGCCGCCTAACGAGTTTGCGTCGGAAGCTGCGGCTTATTCTACCCGTCATTTTACGTGTTGTCTTGCCGATGTGTCTGCTTCTGAATTTTGCTATGAATCCGCTCATAAAGCAACCCGCCTCGCTGTCACAATGCAAAACACCTGGATGCCCAGCCCCCTGCCGAAATCCGTAAGACCTTCGCCAGAGGTTGCAGTTATTCCAACTGAATTTTCACTGATACACACCCTCCTGGCAATGCTTTTGCGCATCTGAGCAATATACGGTGAAAGCTTAGGTCTTGCACACTCAATTGAAATAGAAACATGGACTATGCAAGAATCAGAAAGGGTGTTGAGTGCGTACTGAAGATATTCGCCACTATCAGTGATTCCTGAATTGCACATGCTATCAGTAATTTCTCCCAATACGTTAACGCAGCTTATACCGGAGATGGCGTTGGTAAGAGCATGAAAAACAACATCCGCATCGCTGTTGCCGTCAAGTCCTTCGATATCAGGTATTTCGACTCCGGCAAGAATAAGTTTTTTCTTTGTTCCGCCAATATCAGTGTCACCACTTGCGGGATTGACATTGTCAGTGTCACTGCTTGTGGGATTGACATTGTCAGTGTCACCGCATGCGGGATTGACATTGTCAGTGTCACCACTTGCGGGATTGACATAATCCGTTTTAATATTTTCTGAATCGGTTTTGACAAACCGGTGGCTGTCCTGTCCTATGGCTGAAATATACTGTTCCAATTGTATTCACACTCCTTTCAATAGATTGAAATATTTTGATAGATAAGCGAAACAACTACCTTGTGTGTAGATGGAGGCTCTAAGAAAATTACTTAATAAATGGCGTTATTTGTTCTATTTACAACTGCTTCCTAATTTTCTTCAAAAATTCATCAAGTTGTTTTAATAATACGCTTTTTTTTCATTAATAATATCGTTTCTACTTATTATCCTCATGCGCTTTTCTTATATCTGTACGCTTGATCTTGCCGCTGATGGTCTTTGGCAGGAACTCGACAAATTCAAGGATTCGGGGGTATTTGTATGGGGCCGTATGTGTTTTGACGTATTCCTGAAGTTCTGTTTTTAACTCTTCTGTGGGTGCGTATCCCCTGGCCGGTACGACCGTCGCCTTGATGATCTGGCCCCTAACCTCGTCTGGAACGCCTGTTATAGCGCACTCAAGTACTGCTGGGTGCTCCATCAGGACACTCTCAACTTCAAATGGTCCTATGCGGTAACCTGAGCTCTTGATGATATCGTCAAGTCTGCCCACATACCAAAGATACCCGTCTTCATCACGCCATGCGGTGTCGCCTGTGTGGTAAACGCCGTCGTGCCATACTGAATTGGTTAGCTCGTCATTACCCAGATACCCCAGGAACATACCAAGTATTTTCTTGTCGCCTGTTCTGATTACAATCTCGCCTACTTCGCCGTTCTTTGTAATTGTGCCGTCATCGTTCATCAAGACCGCGTCATATGCCATGCTTGCAGGGCCCATTGAGCCGGGCTTGGTTTTCATCCAGTAGAAGGTAGCCGCTGAAAGTGTTGTCTCCGTCTGTCCGAAGCCTTCCTTGAGTTCTAATCCCGTGGCCTTCAAAAACTGCTCGAACACCTCCGGATTGAGCGCTTCACCTGCAATAGAGCAGTGTTGTAACGAGGAAAGGTCGTATTTGCTTAAGTCTTCCTTTATCAGGAAACGATATATTGTCGGCGGGGCACAAAAGGTTGTCAGCTTGTATTGCTGGATCTTCGACAATAGAAGGTCTGGCACAAACTTATCCATGTCGTATACGAAAATACCGCCTTCCATAATCCATTGTCCGTATATCTTACCCCAGACAGATTTGGCCCAGCCTGTCTCAGAAACAGTCAGATGCAATCCTTCAGGGTCGATTTTGTGCCAGTATTTCGCAGTCACAAGATGTGCAATAGGATACGAGTGGTCATGAGCAACCATCTTGGGCATTCCTGTAGTGCCTGATGTAAAATACAACAGCAGTATGTCAGTGATTTTCGTCATATCATCACCGGTTGGTTGTACAAAGGAGGGCGCGTTAATAAGTCCTTCCTCGAAAGAGTCCCATCCATCCTTGGTGCTTTTTGCTATAACCTTGCTAGTTAGCAGTGGGCATTCCTTCTGCGCTTCGTTCACATGATTCGATATTTCTCCAAGGGCGGTGCATACGACCATCTTGACATCTGCAGACTGAAAACGGTAGACCAGGTCCTTGACCTGCAACTGATTGGTGCCGGGTATCGCAACAGCACCTATCTTATGAAGTCCGAGTATTGCAAACCAGAACTGGTAGTGCCTTATAAGAATCAGCATTACCCTGTCGCCTTTGACAATTCCTTTTTGCTTGAAAAATGAAGCCGCCCTGTCGCTCTGCTCTTTCATTTCGCCAAAAGTGAAAACCCTCTCTTCACCGGCGTCATTACACCATGTCATCGCTCTTCGATCCGGTTCTACGGCAGCGATACGATCGACAATGTCATAGGCAAAATTGAAATTCTCGGGTGATTTTAGCTTAAACCCATTAATAATTCCGTCTTCTCCAAAAAATTCATCCACATAATTTTTATACAAATTCAACATAGATATCCTCCAAATATTTTTTATGTTTTATTTTTAGTCTTTGTCCCTTATAATGACCGCCAGAAATTTGCAGTCGGTCTTGTATGCAACCATGCCGTGGCCTATTGTAGCATCGTAATAGACAATATCACCTTCATTTAAATATTCTTCGTGGGTTCCAATACAAATTTTCATGGAACCTTCGACAATATAATCAAATTCCTGTCCTTCATGGGAGTTAAGCGTAATAGGTGCAGACGCGCTTTCCTTGTCGTATTTTGCCAGCACCATGAAAACTTCGGCGTTTCTGTTCTTGAATTTGTGAGCCAGACTTTTATACTGGAATCCCTTGCGTCTTTCAATAGGCAGGCCTTCGTTCTTGCGAACTATAGTAAAATCCGAAAGACGTGGTGATGATCCTGTCATAAGTTCAGTAAGATCAATATTGAATCTGGAAGCCACCTTGTAAAGAAAAGTGAAATTAAAATCTTTGCGTCCTTCTTCGTATTCAACATATTCTTCGGTGCTAACGCCTGTCTCTTGTGCCATTTCTGCGACACTGATCTCGAGGATATCTCTCATACCTCTTATTCTCTCAGCTATTTCGACTATTTTCTCTTCCATAAAACCCCTCCTTGTAAAATATAATTATGTATTATACATTTAGCATTCTGCAAATAAAAATCCGGGAAAACTGTATATAGTTGTAAAATGTTCATTATTCTGAACGAATGCTCCACTTTATGAAATGTAGCCAAAAACCGTACAAAACCGCATCATACAGTAATTGTACATAAACATAAAAAATGCGTGCCGCCATAATATGATATGCACGTGAAAGAATATATTCTTTCACACTAATCATGTGAAACCACATCAATTGTAAATGTACATAAATACGAAAAAATGCGTGACACCTGTGGTGTCTGATATCTTATTATGATATCAAGCTTTTTTCTAAGAGTGTGAAAACTTTGTTTTCACACTTTGCTATCATTATACTATTTTTGCCAGCTTTTCGGTAATATTATCTTCAACATTTTTGTCAAATCCAGAAAAACTGTACTTCAAAGCGCCCTTCTGTATAATAGCAAAATATGGATATCCGGTTATGTCAAACCTGGACTTAACTTCATCGACCTGTGCATCATCTTCGTTCTGTCCGATGTTCACGCGCACTATCTGAAGATTGTCAGAAAAATTGTCGCACAATATTTCCGTAAAAGGTATCGCCGCATTAGATAGGGCATTGCCATCAAAAAAAGCAATAAGCAACAAGTCCTCTGACGCAATAAGCCTGTTTGCATCGTTGACCTTCCTGTATACGACCCCTCCAGATTCAACTCCTTCATCCATACCCATCTCGAAACTCAAAGCCATAACTGGTGCGTCAAATACTATATCACCTATCGGGGGCACGGTTTTACATGAGGTGCTAGAAAAGTTTAACGCAAATATAAGGCAGGAAATCAAAAGTATATAATAATTGGCAACATGGTTCTTGAATAATAAATCAATGTTGCGGCTGCTTGCAATACTGGTTATCTTTTTTGATTTTTTATTAAATATCATTTCGCTCCTCAATTGTTATCATTTGCCTGTTTTATTGCGACCATATTTGACTGCTACCTCTTAGCGTTACATTTACAATCAAAATGATTTCATATACGCTTATTATAAGTCTTTTGGATTAGGTTTTTGATTTTGCTAAAATCATTTCTGTTAAGAACAAAAATGCAATTAATCCCTAATGTAATAATTCCAAAAATTCCACCCCATAAAAAAAAGTCAACCCATCTCTCAATTATTAGGAATTGTTTAACAAATATGCCTAAAGTTATTATAATTACTGAAAAAATCACAGATCTAATTATGTGTTTGTAAAAAGTGAATTTACTTAGTTCAAGCTGCGATGAAATATAAATTGGCAGAAATATCATATAAAATACAATATTTATAGTAGAACTAACAATAGGAATCGCTAATACCTTTAAATCGGTAAATGACAGTAACAAGTATGCCAAAACTACGTTCAGAGCACCAGCAGCTATTAAAACCAAAGACGGTACTCGAAGTTTGTTAGAAGTTACTGTCAACCCATAAACAGTCCACATATTGCTATGAATAAGCAACGGAATAATTGTGATTATTGATAAAACCTGTAGGTATTCTGAATTCTGGTTTGGAAGCCATAGCTTGAAAAATTCTTTTCCGAAAACTATTATTAAAACCGCAGGTGCAGTTGCTATCAGTCCAAGCATTTTTTGGGAAAACACAACCTCGTTGATTAATGTTTTCCTGTCACCTTTTGCAAATGCGTTGGTAATTCTTGGTAAGAAGACCGCATATACCGCTGAAATCACTGTAGCCATAATAGTTGGCATTGTCTGAACTATTGAAAGATCTCCCGCAGCATCTGCACCAATAAAAATATTGGCAAGTAAAAGCGCCATGCCAATAAGTAAAACAGAACCCAAGGAGTTAATCGAGTTCCAAATACCTGACCGTAAAAGTTCAAATACTTTCTTTATATCAAAATATTTTAATGAAATTTTAAAATCAGGTAATAGCTTTCTGGTTAACTCCATCTGTGCAAAAAATCTGGTAATGCTAATAATTAATGCGACCACGCCAACATATGCAATCGAAGGTCTAAAACTAATGAAGAATATTAAAAACAAAACAGCTCTCAGTACTGACTGCACGATGTCATATCCTGCCCTGATATCCATTCTGTTACGAATAAATGTAACAGCACCAAATAAATTGCTAACTATATTAATAAGTAATGATATAAAAACCAGTGCAAAAAGTATTTTTACTTCAAATACTATTTCTGTAGGTATTTTCATGAATTTGTCAACAAACGCCACAATCAAAGCCATTGGTAAAGATAAAACTCCAGCCAGAATCAGGTTTGCATAAAATGCCGATGAATAATAAGATATTGCATTTTCGTTATTGCTCTTAACAACTTCTATGGTTATGAATCTTGATGCCATAGAATTCAGAGCAATGGCTACAATTGTCATATAATTAACAAAATTCGTAGAAATCGGGTAAAATGAATATGCTTCCTTACCCAAATTAATAATCAAGTATGGGGTTAAGATAAAGGAAATTCCAAGAGCTGTAACAACGGCTATTATGTTTGACGCCAGATTAATAACCAGCTGTTTCTTTCCCATCATATCTTTTTTCATATACACCTCGATGCTAATTATGATATGTTACTGTTTTGTTTTGCTAGATGGATTTACTGCCCACTGAATTCCCGGACACTAAAGCAGTAACATTGGTAATATTAATCATTGACAATTACCATGAATACAAATGACTGATACATCAATGTCAAACTAAAAAGCATTATGCCAGTTCATCATGTATAATGTCTGTTATTACATCAATATCATTCTCAGTCAAATAAGGGTGCATAGGGAGCGAAAGTACGGTATCCACTAATTTGTTTGTAACTTCAAAATCGCTTTCTTCGAATGCTATATTGGCAAATGCCCCCTGCCTATGCATCGGTTTTACGTAATAAACCATGCTTGGAATTGCAAATTCTTTAAGTCTCACCTGAAGTCTGTCTCTATGCTCTTTGTCCTTCAGTTTGATTGTATATTGTGCAAAGCTGGAAATGTATCCTTCGGGAATAAACGGTGTCTCTACAACACCTGCCAATTTATCGGTATAAAGTCTATAAATTCTGTTTACATCATCGAGTTCATGTTCGATAAAAGCAGTCAATTTAACAGCTAGAATTGATGCTTGAATAGTGTCAAGTCGTGAATTGACTCCTATTCTAACATTGTCATACTTATCCTCGCCTTTGCCATGAACCTTATATGAATTTAAAAGTTTAGCAAGAGAATCATCACTTGTAAAAATCGCGCCTCCGTCACCATAGCACCCCAAAGGTTTTGCGGGGAAAAACGATGTTGTTGAGGCATCACCGAAACTACATGCCATTCTGGCATCTATGCTTCCTCCAAAACCTTGAGCACCATCCTCCAATATCAACAGATTGTATTTTTTTGCTATCCTTTGTATCTCCGGATAATTCGCAGGAAGTCCGAACAAATCCACTGGGATAATTGCCTTCGGTGTTAAAACGCCATCAGAAATCGTCCTTTGAATAGCCAATTGCAACTTTATAGGGTCCATGTTAAAAGTACCCTTGTCTACATCAACAAAAACAGGTGTTGCTCCCACGAATGACACAATCTCACCTGTTGAAAAAAACGTAAAGTCAGGTACAAAAACAGCATCACCCTTAGCAATACCCCATGCCATCATTAACAGTGTCATAGCTTCAGTTCCGTTTGCACAAGTGATGCAATGCTTCACTCCGACATATTCAGCCAGCCTTTTCTCTAAAATATTCACCTGGGATCCGCTGATAAAATTGGTTTCGTCAAGAACCTCCTGGATGGCTGCATCAATATCGTGTTTGTATTTGATATATTGTGTTTTTAAGTCTCTGAATTCCATTATATCCTCCAACATCGCCGTTTTACTTAATGCTTTTCTATCTGTCTAAAATTTGTTTTTCCTGCTAATTGGTACTCTTCATAGTCTCTTCCACAATCTTTGCAATGAAAAGACTCCTTTAGAGGATTTCCACATTCGCAAACCCAGCCAACCTGTCTTGCAGGAACACCAACAACCAAGGCATAATCTAAAACATCTTTTGTAACAACGGCTCCCGAAGCAATCATCGCCCATTTGCCAATCGAATTGCCACACACTATTGTTGCATTTGCTCCTATAGAGGCGCCGTATTTAACAAGGGTATTTTTATACCCTTCTGTTCCCTTTGGATATTTGCTTCGAGGTGTCAAGTCATTGGTAAAAACCATTGAAGGCCCACAAAAGACATAATCTTCCAGTTCAACACCTTCATACACGGAAACATTGTTTTGAATCTTGACTCCGTTGCCAATTTTAACATTATTGGATATGTTTACATTTTGTCCTAATGAACACTTTGCGCCAATGCAAGCACCCTTCTGTACATGACAGAAATGCCAAATTTTCGTGCCATCTCCTATCGTAACCCCTTCATCAATAAAACTACTTTCATGAACAAAATAACTCATTCCTAAATCCTGCTTTCGTATTTCAAATATAATTAAAGTTCACTAAATATTACTTTCCAAATCTACCTTTGAAGTCAATTGTACTGCATTTATCCATTGGCAGCTTGACTACTGTGCCTTCAGCAGCTGACTTGTATATTGCAAGAATCAGTTCAAGTGCGTTTCTGCCATCCTTGGCTGTTACATAGGGTTCACGTCCGGTTTTTACTGAGTCAATAACGTCGGCATATAGCGGAATATGCCCGAATCCATATACATTGGGCGGATTCTCATGATACTTCTCCTTGACTTCGTCAGCATTGTCCAATAGATCTGCAAACCTCCATTCTTCAATAAGATTAACAGATTGCCCACCAGCTTTTACTGTCCCTTTTTCGCCGAATATATACAAAGTCTCTTCAAGATTTTCAGGGTATATGGTTGTTGTTCCCTCTATAATGCCATAGCTTCCATTTTTGAATTTAATAAGTGCCACACCTAAATCTTCCGCTTCAATATAATCATGATTCAGATTGTCGGTCATTCCCACTACCTCTGTAATCTCGTCGCCCATCATCCAGCGCAAAAGGTCAATGTTATGAATGCACTGATTCATTAAAGCACCACCGTCCTGATCCCACGTACCTCTCCATTTGGCTCTCGAATAATATTCATATCCGCGATTCCATCTGATATGAGCTGTTCCGTAAAACAGTCTTCCGAATCTTTTCTTTTCGACAGCCTCGCGGATTTTCTGGATCGATTTATTAAAGCGATTCTGGTGACAGGCACTAACGACCACTCTTTTATCTGATGCTCTGCGAATAATCTGGTCTGCCTCTTCAAGTGAAAGTGTAATGGGTTTTTCGATTATAAGATTACACCCTGCTTCAATGCAGTCCAGTGCGATTTTGCCGTGCTTGCCGCTTTCGGTGCATATGGCCACAAGCTCAGGCTTTTCTTTCTCAAGAAGTTCATGATAATCTGTATACTTCTTGGTTTTATCAGAAAGACCAAACTTCAGAATCTTATCCTCCATATTGGCGGTGTCTAAATCGCAAATTGCAACTATGTTAAGATTATTATCTATTGCCGCTGCGATATGATTCGGTGAAATTCTGCCACAACCGATAAGTGCATATTTTAAACTCATTTTAATTCCTTGTACAATGTAAAAAACACCATACTATCCTTTCTCGTCTTCACTTTTTTATTCTTTAGTCTTCATTTTTTATTATTTAGCTGTTAAAAATTAATACTGTATTTCACAATTGAAAATACAGTTTAAACCGTTATTTCGAATATACGTGCATACCCCGTCTCGTAACTCCGCCTTTACGATTCATACTATAAAAGTTCAATATTTGACCTGTCTTTAACATTTTTCATTACATTTTTCGTATCGAAAACAGCAACCGCATTCCTCTGTACAAATTCATAGTCCACAGTTGTATGCGCTGCAGTAACCAGCACTATGTCCGCACTGGCAATGAGTTCCGCCGTTAGTTCCGGCTCACCTTTCTTAACTGTACCATGTTCTTTGTATTCAGGTACATATGAATCATAATAAGATACTTGCGCTCCAAGTTTTTCGAGTTCTTCAATTACGCGGATTGCAGGGCTTTCTCTAAAATCTGCGATATCCTGCTTATATGCGACACCCAAAACAAGGATTTTTGAACCGTTTATCGCCTTTCTGTTTCTATTCAAAATTTTGCCGGTTCTCTCAGCACAATATTCGGGCATGCGGTCGTTAATCATCATTGAGCTTTCGATCATGGATGTATGAAAGCCGTATTCGCGTGCCTTCCATGACAAATAATACGGATCCAGAGGAATGCAGTGACCACCTAATCCCGGACCTGGGTAAAAGGCTTGGAAACCATATGGTTTGGATTTAGCTGCATCTATAACCTCCCAGAAATTTATTCCCATCTTGTTGCAAAGCATCGAAAGCTCGTTTACAAGGCCTATGTTGACATTTCGATAAGTATTTTCCAGTATTTTCTCCATTTCGGCTATAGCCGGGGATGAAACTCTATGAATCGGTGCTTCCAGAATGCTTTCATAAAGTGTTGCTGCAATATCAGTACATTGCGAGGTGATTCCCCCTACAACCTTTGGTGTATTTTTCGTCTTGAAAATCAAATTGCCCGGATCAACACGTTCTGGAGAGAATGCAAGGAAGAAATCTTCACCACACTTCAGTCCTGAAGTTTCTAATATTGGCTTAAGAAGTTCTTCTGTTGTCCCGGGATAGGTTGTAGATTCAAGTACTATAAGCATATCCTTATGCATGAACGGGACTATGCTTTGAGCAGAAATCCTCACATAGCTTATATCCGGCTGCTGATGTTCATCAAGAGGAGTTGGTACACATATGCATACACAGTCAGCTTTTGCAACCTGTGAAAAATCCGTGGTTGCTGAAAGAAGTCCGGATTTTACAATGTCTTCAAGGTCTTCATTAACAACATCACCTATATAATTGATTCCTGAATTGACCATTCTTACCTTGTCTTCCTGAACATCAAATCCAATAGTCCTATATCCGGCCTTTGCCTTCTCAACTGCGAGCGGCAGCCCTACGTATCCCAGTCCTACAACACCTAGCGTTGCTGTTTTGTTCATTAATTTTTCTTTTAAATTGCTCATTTCTTGTATCTCCTTACTAATTGTCGTAAAAATCAATCTGTAAATTTCCATGTTATAGTATTTGAAATGTTTCAGCAATAAATATGCTTAACGTTATTTTCAATTTATCCATTATATCGTTTTATATTCGATTCTTCAATCAGTTTGTCCTTTTGTCATAATTGCCTTGAAATGCTATTGCTATAGCCCAGAAAACCCAAAGCCACTCTGCTGGTATAATTGAACTGGAACTTACGCTGGAAACAGTAAATGTTATTATGCAGCAAAAAATCCCAATAGCAACAGTTTTTTCCCTCATTCTATCGGATGTCCTGTGAATTTCCAGGACATCTCGTAACATCCTGAAAAAGAAAACAATATAAAGGGCAAAGATAATAACACCGTAGCCGGTCAGTATCTCCATCCACCAGTTATGCATGTTGGTTATTCCATAGGTGTTGAAGAAACTATGATTTGTCATCCAATACTCAATATTTCCTGCGCCGGTTCCAAATCCGAATGTATCAGTCAAAAATCTGAACCCGTTTAAAATAAGGTTGACACGAATAAACTCCGATCCTCCTTCCGTATTGAAATTAAAGTTCAGAATTACTTTGACCACCCTGCCGGCAATTTCATAAAACTGTGGTGTAAATAAAACAAAACAGAAAAAAATAATTGCAAGTACCATGAATTGTTTTCTGTTTTTGCTGCTTTTTACAGATAGAAAAACAAACGAACTTATTGTTATGGAGTTTATGGATAGATG
>CAZZCN010000020.1:0-38907 GCA_964652975.1 uncultured Oscillospiraceae bacterium
AGCTTCACAGGCAGGCGCTGCTTTGGCTATATCACAGGCCCGGATGGTGTACTTGTTATAAAGGAAGAGGAAGGTCGGGTGGTAGAGATGATTTTCGAGTTGTATCTTTCCGGAAAGAGTCTTCGTGCTATTTCAGGCGAGCTATGGCTGCGAGAGATTTCATCACCAAGGGGACATAGGAAGTGGGGCATCGAGACCATAAGTAAACTATTGTCCAACGAAAAGTACATGGGGAATGTAATTTTGCAAAAGACGGTTGTCAAAGACTATCTCGTAGGGAAGCAGGTGAAAAACCAGGGGCATGAGCAGATGTATCTGGTTTCAAATTGCCATGAGCCGATTATTACCCAGAAAATATTTGATCTCGTTCAGGAGGAGAAAGCGAAAAGGGGAAAGAAATAGGATGTTAAGTGCGCCTGGATTTTATAAACTGGAGATAGTGTTTCCATTTAAATAAGCTTTCAACCATTTTTGTATCCTCCATGGAGCAATAATGGTACAATTATAACAGTCGTGGTGGCTGAGAGAAAGAGTAGAGATTTTTTGCAACTGAACCCGCGGCTGTATATAGATGTCATTATTGTATATTTCGCTACGAAAAGACCACTTTACCGCTAAAATAAGGCCAGCTTAACGGTTAAACAAGGCCACTCTTACGCTCAAGTAAGCCAGAGTCGCCTTTTTAAAATAATTTCTTCTATAATGAAAATGCACACGTACGTGTGACATTATTATAGGAGGTCGATAATTATGGTAAATTATCGAGAAATTCTGAGGCTAGCGAGCCTCAAGTACAGCCATCGACAAATCTCTGCAAGCATTTTTTGTTCCAGAGACACTGTCAGCACGGTCTGCAAATTAGCAGAGCAGTACCATCTTGAATGGCCCATGCCGGATGAATTCACCAATCAGGCTATTCAAGACCTTTTCTATCCTGAGAGAAAGGAGCGAAATCATCGAATTCCCGATTATGAATACATGCACAAGGAACTTGCAAGATCAGGTGTCACGCTGACATTGTTATGGGCGGAATACACCGCACTCTGTCATTCAGAAAAGAGTGTTCCCTACCAGATGACCCAGTTTTGTGAAAACTACCGTTCTTGGGCCAGGTTGACCAAGGCAACCATGCGCATAAGCAGGAAACCAGGTGATCTGATGGAAGTCGATTGGGCGGGAACAACATTAACTGTTTATGACAGCGTTACCGGTGAATCTTTCGATGCATATCTATTTGTAGCAGTTCTTCCTTGTAGCTGTTACGCATATGTGGAAGCTTTCATGGATCGCGGAACTGAAAACTGGATCAAGGCGCATATTCATGCTTACCAATATTTCGGTGGTGTGACACGTATTTTGGTGCCGGACAATCTAAAGACCGGTGTTATTAAAAACACGATGAACGAACTGCAACTTAATCGAAGCTATCAGGAAATGGCTGAGCATTACGATACGGCAATTATCCCGGCGAGGGTCGAATCCCCATGTGACAAGCCAAATGCTGAAGGCACGGTCAAACAGACATCCACATGGATTATTGCAGCTTTGCGCAATGAAAAGCACTTCAGTATTCACGAACTGAACGGTTCAATCTCTGAAAAGCTGGAAACATTAAACACAAAGCCCTTTCAAAAAAGGGAAGGAAGCAGGCTTTTAGCTTTTCAGAATGAAGAAAAAGCCTTCATGAAACCGCTGCCTGCTTCCGTATATGAACTGGCTATCTGGTCAATCGCCACAATTCATAATGATTATCTCATATCTGATGGGAAAAACAAGTATTCGGTTCCATTCGATCTTATTGGTCAGGAAGTAGCCATCCGTCTTACTTCTAATGCAGTTGAGGCTTTCTTCCAAGGGTCTAGAGTGTCTTCACATCCAAGAGCGGCAAATAGACAACGAGATCCTATTATAAACCCTGAACATATGCCGAATAGCCACAAAAAATATCTTTCGTACAACAAGGATGCATTTATTGAATGGGCATCTTCTGTAGGTGTAAATACTGTCGCTGTGGTCAAAGTATTCCTTGAAAGTGTCAAGGTACCGGAGCAAGGATACAAATCCTGTGCAAGTCTCTCAAACATGGCAGACAAATATTCCTTCCAACGTCTAGATGACGCCTGTGCCAGAGCACTTTCCTACACAGCAGCACCAAACATCAAGACCATCAGAACAATTCTGCAGACTGGTCAGGATAAGGTGAAAAAGGAAACAACGTCCGACCCGTCTGCCGGAAGCAACTATGCATTCACCCGTGGTGCGAACTACTTCAAAGGAGGTACTCATAATGATTAATCAGTCAACCGTTGAAGCATTGCACGGCATGAGATTGAGCTCAATGGCTCAAGCTTTCGAAGACCAGTTGAATGATTCTGCTACCTACGGCAATCTCTCTTTTGAAGAAAGATTTGCTTTTATGGTAGATGCCGAGTGGGCGAAACGTCAAACCAACAAGCTGAATCGCGCTATACAATCAGCGCATTTCTCAAACCCAGAGGCATGCATCGAAATGATCGAATATCATTCGGACCGAAAACTTGACAAAGCACAAATATTACGACTGGCCACCTGTAAGTATATAGATGAAGGTCATCACATCATACTCGAAGGTGCATCTGGCAATGGGAAGACCTGGGTTTCAAATGCATTAGGGAATGCAGCATGCCGCAAGTTTAAGACGGTCCGTTATGTACGAATGCCCGAACTGTTGGATGAATTGACTGTATCTAAAGGTACCGGCACATTCAAAAAAGTTATAAGATCCTACCAGAAAGTTGATCTTTTACTTATGGATGAATGGTTAATACGATGCCTTACACCCACGGAAGCATACGACTTGCTGGAAATCATTGAAGCTAAAACCCATCACGGTTCGATCATCTTTTGTACTCAGTATGGCGTTAAGGGTTGGTGTGAAAGGATTAGTCCATCCCATGAAGGACCTGTATCCGAAGCTATCGTAGACAGGATCATCCATAATGCTTATGAAATCATCATTGACGGTAAAATATCCATGCGTGAACGACATAGCTTAATTGTCGGGAATAGGAAAGAGGGTGCTTTCGATGAATGATAATCCGCTTGATGAGTGTGAGCAGATGGAATGCCGGTATCTCCAACTGATTGACTATCTTGTTAATGATATTAAAGAGCTGGAGTGCGAAGTGATTCGACTGCGTCATGAATTGAGCAAGCGGCTTCCGGATCATGAAGGATTGATGCTAAGGACTGAGATTTATTCAAATCTTGCCGGTCGTTATGATTGGCATGAGTCTTATCAAAAATATATGGTAATTTATAACAGTGGTACGGATCCTTTAGAAAATAACATCGAATAATCAAAAATCAGCAGGTGGCCTTCACGTCCGCAAGGATGGTCTTATTCGGACGTGAGGGTGGCCTTATTTCACCGGTAAGGTGGCAGTTTGTAAACGGAATATACATTATGCAATAAAAAGCGTATAATATATAAAAAGGTAGGAAATCCTTAATGGGAGGGACTCATGACGACCACAAAAGCAGATAAAACAAATGCATCCGTAAAAAAGAGCAACACAAATAAAACAAAGGCCGAACCTAATGTTATAATTGATATCCAAAACCCGAAAAATGAACAGGAGCAGCAGAAAACATTTCCTGTGGTAGGGATTGGCGCTTCTGCAGGAGGCTTGGCCGCCTTTGAAGCATTCTTCGCTGGTATGCCCGCAGATAAAGACCCTGACATGGCTTTTGTTTTAGTGCAACATCTTGCACCGGATCACAAGAGCATTCTGACGGATATCATAAAACGTTATACGAGAATGCAGGTATTTGAAGTAGAAGACGGAATGATTGTTAAACCAAATTGCGCCTACATCATCCCGCCGAATAGAGATATGGCATTTTTGAATGGTACGCTACAGCTTTTCGAACTATCCTCCCCAAGAGGCCAAAATATGCCTATTGATTTTTTCTTTCGTTCGCTAGCAACGGATCAGCATGAACGGGCTATTTGCATCATACTTTCAGGCACCGGAAGCGATGGCACGTTAGGTCTTAGGGCAATCAAAGGAGAAGGGGGAATGGCTATTGCGCAGAGCCCAGAGACTACAGAATATGATGGCATGCCGCTAAGTGCAATCGCAACCGGACTTGTGGATTATCAGATACCACCTATTGAGATGGCCAAACAGCTTATTGCTTACGTTTCGCATGCCCATGGCATTACTAGAAACTCAGATCTCCCACTTCAAGCAAAAGAAGACAATTCACTCAAAAAGGTATTTGTACTGCTACGCACTCAAACAGGCCACGATTTTTCGAAGTATAAGCCGAACACAATAAATAGGCGCATTGAAAGGCGGTTAGCGGTTCATCAGATTGAAACTATGGATGGCTATGTCAAATACTTGCAACAGACTCCAACGGAGGTTGAGGCACTTTTTCGAGATCTTTTAATTGGCGTTACGAATTTCTTTAGAGATAAGGACGCCTTTTTAAAATTAGAGGAAGAAATCATTCCCAAAATTTTTGAAGGCAAACCTGCAGGAGCAAATATCAGAGTCTGGTGCACCGGATGCTCAACGGGAGAGGAAGCTTACTCCATAGCCATCTTGCTTCAGGAAAAGATGGAGAAACTCAAAAAGAGCTATAACATACAGGTATTCGCGACGGACATTGATAGTGAAGCCATCTCATTTGCCAGAGCGGGTGTATATCCAAGCAGTATTTCAATAGATATTACGCCTGAAAGGCTTGCAAGGTTTTTTACAATGGAGCCAGGAGCCAGCGCTTATCGTATTAATAAGACGATAAGAGACATGCTCATCTTCTCAGAGCAGAGCCTCATCAAAGATCCGCCTTTTTCCAAGCTAGACCTAATATCTTGCAGAAACCTTCTGATATATTTAAACTCTGAACTCCAAAAAAAGATTATTCCGTTATTTCACTATGCATTAAATCCCGGTGGCATGTTATTCTTAGGAAGCTCTGAAACAGTTGGAGAGTTTGATGCCTTGTTCACCATTCTTGACCGTAAACTAAAAGTGTATAAGCGCAAAGAAGACTACTTTGGAATCCAGAAATCTTCGCTGAACCAAATACTGCCGCTCGAGATAGCGGTAGAAGGAGTTGCAAGGAGCGTGGGAACCAAGGCTACTAACCTGACAAAGCCACCGCTAAAAGAAATAACGGAGCAATCCATCCTAAAAGAAACCGCGATAGCAGGGATCCTAATCAATGACATGGGGGATGTTTTATATCTCCATGGCAGGACGGGGATGTATTTGGAACCTAGCCAAGGAGAAGCCGGAGTAAACAATATTTTGAAGATGGCGAGAGAAGGATTGAAGCGAGATTTAACCATGGCCCTCCACAAACTTACATCTAAAAAAGAGACGGTTCGTATACTGGGGATCAATGTTAAAACAAACGGCCACTTCACTAAAGTCAATTTGACGATGAAGCAAGTTGCGACGGGTCGTGTTTCGTCAAAAGAAAAACCGTTGTACATCGTGCTGATTGAAGAAGCGAAAGTGCAAGACACATCGATTGAATTACAAACCCCAAAAGATGAATCACAAATTGATATGAATGCCCGTCTTGAGGAGCTAAAAACAGAGCTTCGGATCAAAGAAGAGTACCTGCAAACTTCCAACGAAGAGCTTGAAACATCTAATGAAGAACTCAAATCCTCAAATGAAGAGATGCAGTCTGTCAATGAGGAACTGCAGTCTACAAATGAGGAGCTTGAAACATCCAAAGAAGAACTTCAATCCATCAATGAGGAGCTATCCACAGTCAATTCAGAGCTTCAAGTCAAGGTGCATGATTTATCACAAGTTAATAATGACATGAATAACCTGTTATCAGGAACCAATATTGCCACGATTTTCCTTGATTATCAGCAAAATATTTTACGGTTCACACCAACAGCCAATAAAATTATTAATCTTATCCCAGGTGATATAGGCCGCCCGGTCGCGCATATTGTTTCAAACCTAGTGGGATATAATCAGCTAAGCATTGATGTCAAAGCTGTATTAGACACACTGATACCTAAAGAGTCCCAAGTTCAGACAATCGAGGGCAAATGGTATAACATGATCATACAGCCATACCGCACGATTGAAAATGTTATTGAAGGCGCGGTTATTACCTTTGTAGATATTACTGAAGCTAAAATTGCTAAAGACTTGCTGACTATTTCAGAAATAAGCTATCGAACCTTATTTGAAACAACGCAGGAAGGTATTCTTATTTTGGATGGGAACACCGGTAAAATTAAGAATGCGAACCCGTTTTTAATTAAGCTTTTGGGCTTCTCACAAAACGAGTTTTTAGAAAAAGAGATTTGGGATATTGGATTATTCAAAGATATAATAGCAAGTAAAGAGAACTTCTTAGAACTTCAAAAGAAGAAATATATTCGTTATGAAAACTTGCCACTTGAAACAGCCGCAGGGAAAAAGATCGAGGTAGAGTTTATCAGTAATGCCTATGAAATAGGCCAGAATAAGGTCATTCAGTGCAATATCAGGGTTGGATCCCATCAAAAGGAAGCATCTCTGGTTATAAAAAAATGAAATGTTGAGCACTAAAAACTGAACCAAAGAGGTGTACCATGAACAATATCGATCTGCGTTCAATTGCTGAAAGCCGGCTAATAAGTGAAAAAGCCTTGAACAACGAAAAACTTGAAAAGCTCTCGGTTGATGAAATTAGTTTGGTAGTGCACGATTTACAAGTGCACCAAATTGAGCTTGAAATGCAAAATGAGGAGCTACTAAAAACTCAGGCCGAGTTAGATGAAACCAAGGCGCGCTATTTTGATCTTTATGATTTGGCGCCGGAAGGTTACCTTGTAGTCTCTGAGGAAGGGCTTATTTTAGAATCAAACTTGACTGCAGCGGCACTGTTTGGAGTACCGAGGGCTAAAATGAACAAACAGAGATTGTCTCAATATATTCATAAAGAGGATCAAGCCCAGTATTATAGACATAGAAAAGAACTTTTTAGATCTTTAACACCGCAAGAATGTGAACTTCGTATGATCAGAGATGACGGCACTATTTTTTGGGCACATATGAAAGCAACCGTTATTATGACAGAAGGTGTGGCAACCTGCAGATTAATTGTCAGTGATATTTCAGAGCGCATGCAGACTGAACTACAACTTAAGCTTAGGACTTTTGATTTATTGGAGTCACAGCGAATTGCCCATTTGGGAACCTGGAAGTTGAAGCTGTCCACGAATCAGGTTGTGTGGTCGGAGGAATTATATAAAATGTATGGATTTGATCCTACAATTCCACCACCGCCTTATACAGAACACATGAAGCTATTCACACCAGAGAGTTGGGACAAATTATCCACTTCTCTTGAGAACACAAGAACAACAGGAACCCCTTATGAGTTGGAGTTAGAAACAAAAAGGTCTGATGGAACCAATGGATGGATGTGGGCACGGGGCGAGGCTGAAACAGATGCATATGGCAATATCGTTTCGCTCTGGGGGGCAGCTCAGGAAATAACAGAGAGAAAAGAAATCGAGTTAGCGTTAATTAAAAGCGAAGAAAAGTATAAATCTTTGGTTATGTCCATGGACCAGGGCCTGGCTCTTCATGAAATAATCCTTGATGCTAACGGAACGCCTGTGGATTATATTTTTCTAGACATTAATGACAGTTATACAAGACTGCTTGGAGTCACCCGTGACATGTGCATTGGGAAGCGTATTAAAGAAGTAATGCCACAAGTGGAGCAGTACTGGATAGATATATTCGGGAAGGTTGCACTGACTGGAGAACCAAGCTATTATGAAAATCTTTTAGCAACAACTGGAAGGTATTATTCAACATACGCCTACTCACCAAAGAAAAATCAATTTGCAGTTCTTGTAACTGACATTGATGATAGGGTAAGAAGAGAAGAAGAGATTGAATACTTGAGTTACCATGACCAGCTTACAGGATTATGTAATCGCAGGTTTTACGAAGAAGAGCTAAAAAGGCTTGATACAGAAAGAAATTTGCCCTTAACAATCGCAATGGGTGATATAAACGGGCTAAAATTGATAAACGACTCCTTTGGGCATCAGGTAGGAGACGAACAGCTAAAAAAAGTTGCAGAAGTTTTGAAAGGGTGTTGCAGAGCAGATGATATCATCGCCCGAATTGGTGGCGATGAATTTGTCATCATACTGCCCAAGACAGATACACCGGAAGCCGAAAAATTGATTGTGCGCATTAATAACTTTACTTCAAAAAATAAAGTGGAGAACCTTGATATTTCAATTTCATTTGGTTATGAAACGAAGACAAAGAAGGCACAAAAGATAGAAGACGTTTTCAAAGGCGCAGAGGACCATATGTATAGGCACAAGCTTTATGAAAGTGCCAGCATTAAAAATAAAATGATCGAAATTATTATGAATACGCTTTTTGAGAAGAATCCACGAGAGATGCTGCATTCAAAACGGGTTAGTGAAATCTGCGAATTTATTGCAAAATGCTTAAATTTTGGCAACGATGATATTCTTGAAACTAAACTGGCTGGATTAATGCATGACATCGGGAAAATAGGAATAGAAGAAAAAGTTTTAAGCAGCACGGGTAAACTAAATGAAGAAGAATGGAAAGAAATTAAGAGGCATTCTGAAGTAGGATATCGTATATTAAGTTCCAGCAACGAATTTTCCGAAATAGCCGATCATGTGCTCGCGCATCATGAAAGATGGGACGGCGCGGGCTATCCCAAAAGGCTCAAAGGAGAAGAAATCTCTATTCAGGCAAGGATTATAGCAATTGCTGACTCTTTTGATGCTATGATTGGCGAGCGGACCTATAAGCAGGCATTAAGTGTTGAGGAAGCACTAGAAGAAATAAGAAGATGCGCTGGTACTCAGTTTGATCCGGAAATTGCCAAGGTATTTGTAACGCAATATAAAGGTAGTGATGCAAATATTTCGTAACCCGCCCACAAGCAACCCGCCGGGCATCGCCATTATGGTGATCTCATAGCAGATGGATTTCAAGAAAGAATAGCGCTATTTTGCAACAGAACTTTTAAATACTTAATTAGAAATTTTGGAGGTTTCTGATGAGAGAACCAAAAAAAATATTTTGGACTGCGTCGAAAAACGAGCACGGGGTATTGTAATTTCATATGCATAGAGCCAAGCCGATCGATCATCAGAATCAGCCGGCTTTACATTTCCAAGCTGTGTGCATCATCCCGCGAAATTCCCATACTATCCGCGTAATTCCGATTATCGCCGATTGTATTAAAAGGTGAGTGATTAGCCATGAAGAGCAGCGCTGAATCAGCGCTGTTTTTTTATTTTCTGTTAAGAGAATTGCTGGCAATTCTCCAAATGGCTCGGCGAAGCCGAGACGATACCCCTACCAAAATGAACTCGATTGGAATTATTATTACAAAATCAGATGGAATATCATAAGAGATTCAAAATGAACCAATTTTCAAATTGATTTTTCCATTCTGCTGATGTATAATTCAATTAAGTAAGGAATGTAAGAAATATATATTCAGGAAGGATGCTTAAAATGGAAGTAGCAAGAATTACAACAAAAGGACAAATAACCATACCAATTGAAATACGTAAAAAGCTCAATTTGAAAGAAGGCGATAAAATTATATTTTTCGAGCAGGATGGCAGGATTTATTTCGAAAATGCTGCTTTGCTAGCCTTTAACAGGATTCAGAAATCGATGTCTGGAGAAGCGCAGAAAGCAGGTTATAATACTCCTGAAGAAATGAATGATCTTGTTAAAGAAATAAGAAAAGAATTGTGGGAAGAACGCTATGAGAATAATGATTGACACCAATGTATTGATTTCAATAATATATTTTCCATCCGCACAGATGAACAAACTTAAATTGAAACTTTGCAAGAAACATACCATTGTTTTATGTTCCCATTGGTCACACACTGTGTGACCAATTTATTGCACATTTCCAATTCGAGACACACTGCGCCTCGAATTGGAGTGCGTCGATTTAACAGAAGAACCTTTTTGCATTATTCAATAATCAAAATTTTAAAATATTTACATAAAACAAACATTATTATGCTATAATTATGTTATATGAATAGGAGGTGGAATTTATGCCACAAATAAGACCAATTACAGACCTCAGAAATACCACAGAAATTTCAGAACTTTGCCATAATAAGACAGAACCAATTTTTATCACTAAAAATGGTTATGGTGATCTTGTTGTTATGAGCATAGAAACATATGAAAGACAAATGGCCCTGGCAGAAATTTACAAAAAGTTAGCGCTGGCAGAGAAACAGATAGAAGACGACCAGCTATTGGACGGAGATGATGTTTTTGAAAAGCTGAGGTCAAAATATGGAAAAAAAGTATAAGCTTAAAGTCACCGAGCTAGCATTTGAAGACTTGAGTGAAATATTTTATTACATTTCAGAAAACCTGCGTGCACCAATGGCAGCGTCAAAATTAATGAATGAAATTGAAAACAAAATACAGTCACTATGTGTTTTTCCATATAAGTCACCGCTATCCAGTGATGATATGTTGAAACAAAAGGGATATCATAAATTAGTTGTAGAAAACTATATAGTTCTGTATATAGTTGATGAGAAATCAATGCGGGTAATCGTAGCTAGAGTATTTTACGGTGCGATGGACTACGGGAAATACATTTAATAATTCAATGCAAACATTCAATAATGCTGCTTATGGTCGCCATATTATTTCTTCCCGGTCTATTCGTAAATGAATACCAGGCTTGCTGAATAATCTCATTGGTAAGGCGTCTGATATTTCAAGTATAATAATTATTGCAATTGATTGGTGCAGTTGAGTTATTAGAGAGCAAATGCTTTTTCTATTTAAATTATGTTGAAAACGAATTTCTGCCACCAATGGTGGCAGAAATAACTAGGAGTATCAACTTATTACATTAGCAGTACCTTGTCTGAAAATATGGAGGATTCGTAAAACTTTACTTGATGTTTAGAAATCGCTACACACTGTGTAGCGATTTGAGATGGCTACATATAAAATATTTTTATCAAAACTATACTCAAGTTCAGCGTATTCAGCCTCCAAGCGTGACATGCTCCCACCTCTCAGGTGATGAGAGTATGTCACTATTATAATAAAAAATCGTATCGCCACACTTTTTAAATCATATAACGCATATCTTTTTTCGTAAAAATTGTGTACATTTATATCATAATATAAACAAAAGTCAGTAGATGATTCAAAATAACTGTGCATTTGCCTTGTAAAAGGCTTTAAATATATTTAAAACAAAAAATGAAAGGAAATGGTATTAAAATGAAAAGAAAGATTATTTCACTACTACTCTCAGTGGCATTAATTTCAAGTTTGGGTATTGCTCTACCAATATCAACAAGCGCAACAGGGGATTTTGCGTACGAAATTGTTCAGAACTTTGAGAGCGTTGCACTTGGCTCTTATACGGGCGGAACATATACCTCACAGTCTGTAATTTCTGATATCGGAGCTATTAACGGTTCTAAATCGCAAGTAATTACCGGTTCTGCATATGCAGGATGTACCTTGCCGCTGCCGACAATAGCCAATCCGACCGGTGTGTTTTTTCGTATAAAAATCAATCAGCCAATGCCGAACGCCCCATCCGGTGGATTGTGTCCTGTGTTTAACGGGAGTGGTCCGGGCACAGGCCTTGACAACTGGGGCTATAATACTGATGCATATGGCTTGAATAGTATACGGACTGAAGCTGGAACAACCTATTATAATAGTTACTCACTGGAACCAAAGTCAATTTTTTCAATTTCCACCGAGGGCTATTACTATGTGCCTTTAACTACCTTGAATCTGACCCCTGCAGTTGGTGCAACAACATTCAATTTCGATTACTTTACAAGCTATGGCAACTTTACGACTGAAAAAATCTACATCGATGATATAGGCTATTATAGCGGAACTGCGCCATTTTCGGATATAGCAACAAAAATTAATCAGGAGCATCCGGCACCTTTTTATGGAGAGATAATTGACCAGGTGGCGATTGATGCCGTTATAGGCAGTATTAATGCCTTGCCTGCGCCGGATTATATCACGTATGAAGATGCATATTTGGTAAATGATGTAAACAGTAAATATAATGCACTTAAAAGTGGCGAAAAATCGCTTGTTACGAATACTGCAAAATTAAACAAGGCAGTTGCCGCATTGCCGGTTTTAAACGCTTATGACAAGACGGTTGCGAATTATGCAAATGTAAATAGAATCATATGTAACGGTTCCTCCAACCCATTATTCGGTCTGGCAATTTACGGTCCGTTAAATTACGGAATCGGCAACTCAACGCTAGGGGCTTCAATTTCTATTCCAAATGTGAGTTTTGGCCTGAATGGTGCTCAGACTGTAAAGATAGAAGCAAGCACGATTAATGCCGGTGAAAAATTGGGACTGTATTTGGATAATGATTTTACAAATTTGATTGCAGAGGTGGTTCTGCCATTGGGAACAGGTGATAATCTTGATTACGCCTGGGCACAACTGGTTGAAGTCAACATAGCCTCTAAAAATATCACAGGACTGCATACTGTTAATGTTAAATGGATAACCTGTACAGCGAGCTTCTTCTCAGTACAATTCACCGAAAAGGCAAGTGTGGGAACTTTTGATTATAATACATCATACAATAACTCTATCACGGGAATTACCGAGAATATGAGCGTTTTAACATTTAAAAACGCTTTTCATCCTGCAAATGGATCTGCGATAAAACTGTATGACAATAACAATATTGAATTATCAGATAGTACGATTATTGGAACCGGGGTGAAAGTCAGAGTTACTTCAGGCGCAAATGTCACCGATCTTTCAATAGTCCTCAAGGGCGACATTGACGGCGATGGAATAATAGGAGTTTTTGATTTGGCATTGATAAAAGGAAAATTGTTATCTCTAAACAGTCTGACAGGTTCTTATAAAAGGGCTGCGGATTTTTATTCAACCAACTCAATTACAATTAGCAATTTATTACTTCTCAAAAAGCATTGTGTGGGAATTTCAACCATTTCTCAACTCGTCGGAGCAAAATTTACCGTTGACCAATGGAAAATAGCAGAAATTACATTAACCAGCCAACGTGCACCTTCTTATTTCAAGCAGAATAATAACGATATGGTTGATGCGACCAAGGTTAATCCATATACAGACTATGTTGTTGATGCGACATTTACAAATGGAAGCACAACGATAGTCAGACCTGTATTCTGGGATGGCGGCAACACATGGAAATGCCGTTTTGCACCAACTTTAACCGGTACCTGGACTTATAGTATTGATTCCACCCCAAATGATACAGGACTTGAAACTATTGGATCCGTAGTCTGCAATCCTCCTGCTGTGGATGCAAAAGATATTTACAAGCGAGGTTTTCTAAAAACTTACAACAATCCTGGAAATGCTGTTGATAAAAGATATTTAACTTACTCGGACGGGACACCGTTTTTCTGGCTTGCCGAGAATCATTGGGGCAGTTCTTTTGAAGATCCGGCTTTGTTGCGTAGCCTGGTGGATTTAAGAGTTACTCAGGGTTTGACTGTTTTGCATACCGGATACCATTTTATTGATACCTGGTATTATGGTCAACCCAACATGTTCAAGCTTCCAAATATGAATGATTTCCGTAATGTTATTGATCCGGCTTTCGAATATATTGCAAATGCAGGAATAGTTCAATCTTTTTCGATTCCGGGCTCATATAATTATAATCCAACCGAGAGTTACCAGAATCGCACTGATGATTTAAAGGTTTACTGGAGATATCTTCTTGCAAGGTATGGAGCATATCCGACTGTTATCGATGTTGCGGCAGAGCCGAGAAGCGGCGAAGGTGGCACAACCATAGAGAATTCAAGGGTGGCAGGCTGGCATGATGTGGCACATTACATAGATGACTCAACAATAAACGGGAAACAATCTGTTAACTCATATAATTCTCTTATGACTGTTCAATATGATGCAGAAGGCAGCTTGTACGGAAACACCGTTAATTATTTTGACAATGAACCATGGCTAGATATCGTCGGTAGTGTGGCAAATCATGGAAGTGAGTACTATAACACACATTGGTCAAGTCATTATAACGGGGTAACGAAACCGTTAGCTGAGCTGGAACAAAATTTCGAGCAAATTTGCAATGTGCCTGCTAATTCAGGTGGCCGACCTGTGGTATCAACCACTATTTTCAGAAGGTCTGCCTACAGGGCGGTTCAACTCGGGTCGTTTGGATATAATTACGGTGTTAACGGTATTTGGAGTGATACTCAATCTACAACTGACTGTCCGTTGGGGTCACCGTTAACTTCATGGTGGGGAGATACCACCTGGGCTCAAGGCCTTTTGTTACCTGGAGCTACACAAATGAAATACCTCAAAGATTTCTACACAAATGCCAATCTTCCCTGGTGGAAGTTAAAGCCAATGTATGACACTACCTGGGTAAATTGGAGTGCAAACGTCCCTACAGGAAGTACAAATGTTCTTGCTCCGGTTTTAAAGGGTGATCATGACGCTACCAACGGGCAGACAAGAAGCGATTTAGTAATATACTATCCGCATTACACCAGAAACACTGTAAAAGCCGGTGAAGGTATATTGCATTATTATTATCAGCCAATCTACAATGGATTCTGGTATAATCCTTCAGACGGAACATATAAATCTGCAGGAACATTTAAGCCTACAGGAGCAAATTATGATATAACCCTACCTGCAAAACCCGATAATAACGACTGGCTATTTTGGTTGACGACAGGAAACGGTCCAACTTTGAGTGAAACAAATCATGCACTCACAGCGACAGTAACTGTTGATTCAACGCTTGCCGGATACCCTGCTATGTTCGATAAAGCATTTGCTATAGACGGAGATGTGTCAACTGATTATAAAGGCTGGTGCAGTAATGCCACAACAGGCACCCGCTGGATTCAATTGTATTGGGACACTGCAAAAAGTATCAATAGAATAAGATTTTATACGGAGGCTGCATATCCGGTAGGAAGTTTCACTATCCAATATTCGACAAACGGAACAACCTTCACAACGATAAGTGCCGCAACTACAACTGGTAATACAAACAGGTCAAATACATATGATGGATTGGCTCTGACAAATGTAAAGGCTTTGAAGTTGAATATTACGCTCCCTGCATCAAATGCAAGAATAAATGAATTCGAGGCATATTTAAATTGATTTTCAAGAAGCAATGAAGTAATATGGAGTTATGGTGCAAGGTTTATTAACTCCATATTATTTATAAAAACAATTTATTCGAAGAAATATTTTCTTATTGTTATGTATATTAGGAAACAATAAGAAAATATTTCCTATAAAGAATACGAGATGCATTGTCTGTGATTATTAACGAATATAGTAATAGTTTGACAGATTCACCGGGCAAACCTCATTCAACTCCGGCTGATAGAAAAATAGCTTTAATAGGTGCAATCAGATGGGACGGAAATGCCGGTAAGAATTGTTATAAGCTATTCCTGGAATGAATATTCAGAAAACTGAGGTTGATGATAATATATCCTGCAATGCAGACACAAAATTTATTTCAAGACCTGATTAAGTAATTAACTGCTCAGTTAAAGGAAAAGGCTATGACGACAATTATTTAATCTCAGGCGAAGAAGGAACTTCATTTGTACCTGTCGATTTTAAGTGTTACAGTTAGATATTATTCCGGTTGTGAAATTTCCTGAATAGCGGTTAAAACTTGAGTTTATAGATTTTTTATTTGATGGGTCAGGTGATTGCAATACATGGGAGAATGTCAAAAAATGAAAACCAATATGAATGTTATTACTACAAAAATTTTAGAATTTGAAAATTCATCAAATTTAACTAATATAGAATTCATTAATTACGAACCGTTTTATAAATTATTAATTAGAATATGTAAAGGCGATGAAATCAATATTCTCTTTTTGGGGGGATCAATAACGGCCGGGCATACAAGTTATCCCTCTTCATCAGACTATGTTGCGGATAGAGATAGTTGGCGAGGAAGAACATTTGACTATCTTAAAAGAAATTATGAGAAATATGACGGGCAATTCAAGCAGATAAATTCAAGTATCAGCGGAACAGGAAGTTTGCTTGGATGTATAAGGCTCTCAGAGGATGTTATAAAACACAGACCGGATTTGATTTTTATCGAATTTGCCGTAAATGATAATTGTTTTGCAGACATATCTGTGCAGGAACCTTATTGTGAATACTCAATATTTTCAACTTTAAATCGAATTGAGAGAAGATTAAAAGTTCTAAATCCGGATATTGCAATTATTATGCCGATTTCTACATATCGATTAAATGTCGACAGTTCACTTTCCGGCTGGCAATATAACATGAAAAAATCAGCAGAAATTACTGAGCAGTTTTGTGTGATTTCAAAACTTCCTTATGTAGATATATACAAAGAATACTATAAAAGCAATTTAACCGTGTTTCAAAAAAACAAACTGTTTCTGGATAGCAGTTTTATCGGAAATATAGTGCATCCTGCACCGTTCGGTCACTATATATATGCTGAGGCTGTTTGTAAAGTTTTAAAACAGTGCTTTGAATTTAACTATAAAACAAATAGCAATTTCAATGCTAATGCATTTGTCGAAAAAATCAAAATACCTGTTTCTCCGAAAGATACAATGTTAATTTTTCCCGAAGAATTATTGACTTATACAAAAAATGCTGAAATTGAAAAGATGAATAATTCTCCACTCGACCAGATTCTTAATAACAGGAAACATTTATCGTTAAATAATACAAATTCTAAATTGGAATTCAGTTTTAGAGGAACAATGATAGGTGCCTGGTTCGGGGAAAACTGTGCTTGCCGGATGAAAATATTTTTAGACGATGATTATGTTGGTATTTGGTCAAAGAATACATCAGATGAAAAAGACAGTTTAGCAAATCTTGACTATCCTGTCTTTAGCTGGAAGTTAGACAAAGATATTATACATAAATTGGTAATTGAACCTTGTGAAGATCAGAAGTCAGAAGATTCAAAAGCGTTTAACTGCAATATCAATGCTTTGTTTGTTGAAGGATACAATGCAGTGAATGTTTATTAGTGAAATAGAATTATCGTTTTATATATGTTATAAATCATTTAATTTAAGAATAAACACTATCACCACACTATTATAACTGAAAAGGCAGTATATTTATTAATGCAACAGGAGTATGATTTAATCATATTCTTTTGAAGGAGTGTCAGTATGAACGACAGTATCAGTATAAAATTAGATAAAATTTATGATTTATATCCAAAGCAAAGACTCGAAAAAAGCAAGGCAAGATTTATTGCACTTGATAACGGCGAAAAGCCTGTTGACAGGTACCCGTTTGTTTTAGGATTTCCATATTTCAACGCATATAATATAAACCACCCTCCAAAAGAGCGTTTAGAAGCTTTTTTAGATGCTTTCTGCTTCATGTATCAGCTTGACGATGACACAATTCCTTATGTGTTTCCTGGGCTTAATCATGCTACTTTGCCATCTATGTTTGGTGCAGCTGAAATAAAATGTGGTATAGAATCTACTTCAGAAAAAATCATCAAGTCCAATAGTGATGCCTTGAACTTGCCTGATCCTTCGATATCCAAAGGATCAGCTGCATATAAATGGATAGAAATGGCCGACTACATTTTAGAAAAAACAAAAGGCAGAATCCCGGTTAATGTATGTGATATGCAGGGGCCCTTTGATGCCTGCGCGCAAGTATGGAGTTATGATGATATGTTTGTAGCTGCGTATGAGAAACCGGAAGTGTTTCACAGCATTATTTCCAAATTTACAGATGCATTTATTATGCTTTGGAAAAAGCAAAAAGATATTTTAGGAAAAAGTTTTTTGGGGACTCATTTATTTTCGCAAGGCTGGGTACCAAGTGAGTGTGGTGTTTCCGTATCTGCCGATAGCTTGGTTATGGTGTCACCAGACTTTTATAATGAGTTTTACAAGCCATATATTATCAGAATGTATAGAGAATTGGGGGATCTGACAATACATTCCTGTGGTGATTTTAGACATTTAATAAGTGAATTGTGTGAAACTGACGGTATAAAAGCGATCAATGCTTCGCAGTTAAGCTCTCGCGAAATGCACGAGGCGGGTCTTGACAGCAAGATTCAAATGCTTTTAGCAGTAAACTATGAGAATCTGGAAAATGAAATTAAATACATGAAAGAAAACAATCTTAACATAAGATGGGCGGTTTACGGGGTTACACCTATGACAGAAGAAAAATATGAACATCCGGAAAGATGGACCGAGGAAGATTTTAAGGAGATTTATCAACGTATAGAAAACATTAAAGAAATAATGAAAGTATAATAAAATCATGGAAAGGAATTTCTTTTGAGTAAGCAAGAAGCAGGAGAAGCAGTATTGCCATATACTTGGTGGTTCGATAATTTTCAAGAATCAGAGGAGGGCTTTTGCGTTGAAGACGGCATTATTAAAATATTGAAACATTCAATAAGACTAATGCTAAGTACTGACACTACAATTATTTCTCCTGAATTTTTACAATTGAGCAGTGAAATTTATAATGAAATCAGTATAAAAATTCACAACAAGTCTGATTGTAATTTCTTGAAATTTTACTGGCAGACCAATGATATGAATGAATTTGATGAATTTCAATGCTATGCTCTGGAAATAAAAAACAGAGTGGATGAATTTATTGAATATAAAATAGAGTTATCCTCAATAATTAGAAAAAATGCAACTATCAAAAGGTTTTGCTTTATATTCATTGGGGATTTTAAAAACCAATGCATTGATTTTATTTCAATTAAATTTAGAAATGAAGACGAAGAAAAAATCCCTCTCATAGGGGCTATCCGTTGGGATGCCTGGTCAAAACTATGGACTAAATCGCTTGATGGCCTGGTTATTGAAAGATCATTTTTTGACAATTATAGTTACAGGGAGCCATTAAATGGATGGTTCAATATTGATTATCCAGTAGGAACATGTCCAGATTATAAAAATATAATCCGGCAGGAGAATATTTTAGCCAAATATTACGGTATTGATTACTGGGCCTTCGACTGGGACTGCAGCACCATACCCGGATGCAGAGACCAGGTTAAAGCATTATGTCAGCCTTTGGAAGTTTATCTAGAAATTCATGATAACGAGAAACCCGATTTTGCATTAATTGTTATGCCTGCCTATAGCGGACTTATTCAAAGATGGGATAATTATTTTAGCTGTTATTATATACCTTCACTATTGAATCTGTTTCAAAATCCTAAATATTTAAAAATAAATGACAACAGGCCTGTTTCATTTATTCATACATCTGCATTCTTTGGTGAAAGGTTTGCTGACTATATAACAGCTATTTCGGCATTACTAATCGTAGCAGCACTTTCGACTTTATATATTATCAAAAAGAAGAAGGAAAAGGAAAATGGAAAAAATAAAGATCTGAGATAGTGAGTCACGAGTTCATAAAATCTTTATCAAAAGATATCAGAATTCTTAAGGCGGATTCAGTAGTTTACGAAAATTTATTAGAGGAGAACGGATATGAAAAGCACAGAAATTGCGGTATATTATTTCCCGAATTATCATGTTGACAAAAAGAATGAATTAAGACATGGGAATGGATGGAGCGAGTGGGAATTAGTTAAAACTGCCACGCCAAGGTTTGAAGGTCATATTCAGCCTAAGATACCTTTATGGGGATATGAAGACGAATCAAAACCTGAGGTAATGGCTAAAAAGATTGCTGCTGCATCTGACAACAATGTTAATTGCTTTATATTTGATTGGTATTGGTATGCCGATGGCCCTTTTTTGCAGAATTGCATTGAAAATGGATTTCTGGAAGCTGAAAATACAAACAAATTAAAATTTTCATTAATGTGGGCAAATCATGACTGGAATGATATTTTTCCCGCAACCAGCAGTGATAAGTGGCATAATTTTACAAAGGGCAATATAAATGAATCTGAATTCGAAAACATGACAGATTATATTATAGAAAAGTATTTTATCAAGCCTAATTATTGGAAAGTAAACGGAGGACTATATTTTTCCATATATGATTTAGCAAGTTTAATAAAGGGTTTAAACGGAATTGAAAAAACAAAGTCTGCGCTAGAAAAATTTCGCAAGAAAGTCAGAGATGCGGGGTTGGGAGAGCTACATTTAAATGCAATTATTACTGAATATTTAGCTTTACCCTGGGAAAAAAATATTCAAAACCAGTCAGATGTCACTCAATTCCTAGGATTTGACAGTGTGACAGCATACGTCTGGATCCATCATTGCAGCATGGATGACTTTCCTTTTACTGATTATACCGAAACAAGAAATAAATTTAAAAAAATCAACAAGGAATTAATTAAGAAAAACAAAATTCCTTTTTTCCCCAACGTATCAATGGGCTGGGACTCTAGCCCGCGAACTGCTCAATCAAAAAATTATGAAAATAAAGGATATCCCTATCTTCCAGTCTTTAAAGGGAATACACCGGAAGAATTTAAATTAGCTTTAATCGACGCTATGCAAATTAATGAAGAGATGAAAGTAATGCCGAATATAATAACTGTTAATTCATGGAACGAGTGGACTGAGGGAAGCTATCTTGAACCGGATACGGTAAATGGCATGGCTTATCTTGATGCAATTAAAAGAGCAACTACAGACAGATAATTTGCAATAGTATTTTGAGATTGATATAATGCGTGTATGCGTAATATTGATAAAGGCAATTAGAAAAACTAAAAGTTTAATTATTATTGTTAATAAGTTCACTTTTTAGCAACGAGGTATGCAAAATGCACAATGAATTGATACCTGCGCAAACTACTACATGCGGCAGGTGCTATTTTAGTAAAGCTACTAATATACATTATCAAATCCATCTCCATTACAAAATATACTATATGATTGATGGTTTTATTGAATATACTGATGATAGAAGAAATGTGATTATGAGTCCTGGTAATTTCTATATTTTGCCTGATCGTACGGCATATTCTTTGACGAGTCCTGATTTTTTCAGTGACAAGTATTCAACCGCGTTGGTACTATTTGTTATAAGTAAACCAAGTCTTTGCGACACTTTAATTGAGTATTCTGTAAACGACTTTAAAATCCTAAATGATTTTCTTCCCTTTGTTGAGGCCGTTGTTGAGGATTGTGATACCGGGCGGGGAGAAAATAAATTTTCAGTACTTATGCAAAACACAAGTGCAACCTTACTAAATCTTTTTCATATATTAAAGCCATTAAATATACATAAAGATACCAATCTGGATTTTGTTTTGGACTATATAAATAGTAATCTTGATAAAAATTTATCGAACGAAATACTGGCAAAAATTGCAAATTCGTCAAAATCAAATTTTATAAAAAATTTCACAGCCCAAGTTAAAAAATCTCCACAAAAATATGTTCTTGATATTAGAATGACTTATGCTTTAAAGCTTCTTAACGAAAATCATAGAGTAGAAGAAATCTGTGAAAAAATCGGATATGAAAACACTACTTCTTTTAGAAGAGCCTTTAAAAAGCTATTTAACAGAAATCCGTCTGATTGTGTAACGAATTTATGGCGTGTCTGGAAATAATCAAAAACATAGTCTATTTCAAACAAGTTGGACGGAGGACATGTCGATTAACCAGCTTTGTATTATGGTTATGCATTTTATTAATGCAGGTATTATTTATATAATACATACTAAATTGATTTGATATTATTGTTTATTTGAGACTAATTGTATAAAAGAATGAGCCAAGTTGTTATTACATATAGAAATTGAACATGATAAAATTCACATATATAGTGTAAATGATAATTATTTCAGGCATATAATCATGGATTAATAGAATATAAAGGAGGAATTATTAATGTTTAAAAGAGCAACAGGCGCTTTACTATTATTATTAGTAGTAATGAATTTGGGGTCTTCCCAAAGCGGAATTACAATCTTAGCCGAAGAGACTAAACTGTACGAAATCGTTCAGAATTTTGAAAATATTACTCTTGAAGATTTGCAGGACAGTGTTGCTGTTTATTATGGCTCGGCTACATACGAAACTTCTATTTATGAAGATGAGGCTGCGTTATCAGGGGCTAAGAGTATTGCACTTAAACTAAAAACCGATACACTAGGCCGATATTTTTTACCGTATATTAAAAGAGAGCCTTTTTTCACACAAAGCCCGACTATTGCTAATCCATCCGGATTCTTTTTTCGATATGAAATAACTCCTAAAATGCCCGAAAAAGCAGTCATAGATCCTGTTACAGGGCTTCAAAAAGTCGATCCTTTAACCGGTGAACCAATTACAGAAGGCGGAGTAACTATGGGTCTTGGGCTGGATAATGCAAATTTTTACGGGTATCATGTTAATACTAAAGGTGAAGGTGTAAATCAAATCGGCTGGTTAGGATATAAAGGACAGTGCGTAGGATTTATCTTTGTTAATTCATCAGCATCTGCCATGACAAATTTTAGAAAATTACAATTCGACTTCAGAGAAACTCCTGCAGATATGACAGTAATTCTTGATGATTTTGGGTATTATTCAGGATTTAATTACAAGGCAATTGTTGCACAAATCAATTCCCAGAACACTGCCAATCCGTCAATAATTAAAGACTTGTCTACTGGTACGAATAATAACACTGTCATTTTAGGAACAACCACTAAAATGAATGCTGTAGTGTTACATCCCGGTTCATCTATTGTATGGGAAAGTGATAATCCTTTAGTTGCATCAGTTGACTCAAATGGAATACTAAAAGCACTCAAAAATGGTGTTGCCAACATTAAAATTTCACTGAGCGGGGACAGCGAGAATTATAAGATTACCAGGGTAACAGTTGTCCAGGGAGATATAGGAATAACATGCACGGATAATGACAATACCGACTCTGCAGTAAGTGGATTAAAACTTCGATTAAGAGCATCCCCTCGATTCAGCGGTGCAGACAAGAAAATTGTATGGTCTTTAGTTCAGGGGCGGGCAGATATTCAGGAAGATTCGTTTGACCCACTTGGAGACGATAAAGATATTTCGGATAATCCGGATGTTCAGTGTGTTAAAGTGAAATTCACGGATTCCGGAAAGGTAACAATAAGAGCATCATTATTAATGGATTCAACGGTTTTTGCCGATTATGTCTTTAACGTACTGCCTTCGTTCAGAGAACTTCAAACAACTGTTCTTCTTGTGGAGGAACTTGATCCACAAAAATTCACTGTATCAAAATGGAATAATATATTGAAAATTGTAAAAGAAGCGAATGAATTGATGGATGCAGGAGTTGAGAAGACTAATCAGACCTCAATTTCTGCTCTCAACACAAAACTTTTAAAAGCTGCTGGACTTTTCATAGAAGACACTTCTACCTCGGAAAATTCTGAAGGCACTGTTTCAGATAATAACGATTCAGGCAACCCGAACACAGGACCAGGTGGATTACAGATATGGATATATATGCTATTTATCAATGCAATTTTAATTGGAATATATTCAGTAAGAAAAAATAATATAGGAGGATTTAGAAATGAATAAAATCAACAAAATCACTACATTAGCTTTGACTGTCCTTATGGTTATTCCCCTTTCGGTCAGTTGTAAACCTAATACCTCTATAAGTAATAGCAGTAGTTCAGCATATAGTAATAACGTCAATAGTGGATCTGACAATTCGACAACTTATAATAGCTCCGAATCCGTCATTGACTCTACCGTTCAGTCATCTGACGAGAATAATGCTACTCAAAGTGGAGCATCAAGCAACAATAGCACAATCTCAACCAGTTCTAAAGCCAATAGTGTTGTGGTTGACCCATTGAGCGAGGAACAGAGAAAATTATATCCCGGGAGAGTTACTGATCTTAAAGGCAGGGTGATTATTTTCAATTCATGGCCGGACCCAAATGTTAATGCCAAAGACAAGCACGCCGATAGATTTGCTCAGAAAATTAAAGATATAGAGAAAAAATATAATTGTGTAATAAAAATTGACAAGACAATTAGCGAATCAAACGGAGACAAGACAATTGCAACTTCTGTTCTAGCAGGTAAACCCAAAGTAGATATTTGGTCTCAAAATGGTTGGGTCCTAGAGTTTTTACCACATTACACAGCGGGTCTTTTGCAGCCATTAGAGGATTTAAAGGTATTTGATTTTAAAGATACAGTAAAATTCAAAACACCAACAGCAGAGACGGTTATAGATGGCAAGCATTACGGTGTCTGTTTCAGTGACAACGGAGTCCAAGGTAATTTAATGATGTTTTTCAATAAAACAGTTTTAAATGCCTGCGGTGTTACCGATGATCCTTATGAACTCCAAAAAAGAGGAGAATGGACATGGGATAAATTTTCAGAAATTTGTAAAAAAGTTGCATTAACTCCTGGTTTCACGGCAGTAAATGATGCAGATGGACAACTATACCAAGCACTATTATTGTCTTATGGTACAGACTTTATAACAAAAAATCCGAAGACAGGTGAAATAAAATTCAATGGTGGCTCAACAGCCGCACGTCTGGCTTTAACTCATTATATCAAACTAACCAAAGATAAAGATATTAAAGTCCCGGCTGCCGAGATGGTATCAAATACTAAAAATGGGTTTAGCTGGTTTTCCATGTATGGCAATCCAGCACCCGGGTTTATTAATACAAGTGTAGTTGCTTTCACCCCTGGGTATTACTTGTCTATGAAATGGGTTATTAACAGTGCACAAGCCAATCAGGATATTAAAGATAATTATGGGATGGTTTATATACCAACAATAAAAGCAAAAGACAAGTACAAGGCTTATACATCAGTAAATACATCAGCGTATTACAGCATTCCTTATGGTGTAAAAAAACCAGCAGAGATTGCAACAATTATCAATGCGTTAGCAGAACCGGATGTTGCGAGTCAGTCAACTTTAAGAGCAGAACAACTAGCCGGATACGAAGCATATCTGCCCACGAATGATGGTAATAAAGCATTAGAAGTAATGAACTCATTACTTGACACATATTATACAGTTGGGCATTCATACTATTATAATGAACTGGCAACAGGATGCGGAGTTTATGGTAATTGGATGGCTCATGTAGGCAAAATAGCAAATTCAACTGAAGACGCAGGGTCGGTACTGACCTCAGTAACAGACAGCTATAACAATTCACTCAAAAAAATATTTCAATCAAGATAATTTAAAGATTTATTAAGGAGTGCAAAAATTTTGAAAAATAAGTACTTAATTGTGGTCATAGCAATTCTGATAGTGGCTGTTGATTCAATATATTCGTATGCTGCTGTACCTTACAACAATTATATTTATGATAACAATACAGTACCGCAGCAAGAACCACAGGCATATATTCCTTATGCTGTTTATACGGGACCCTCCTTTGGTACAACATCATTTAAAAACCCTCAGGATATTTTCGTAGCAGAGGACGAAAAAATTTATATTGCAGATACAGGCAACAATAGAATTCTAATCTTAAATAAGGATTTATCACTGTCATCTATTTTGGATAGTTTTATAAATGAGGGGAGACTAGATAAATTTAATAACCCATCGGGGGTTTTCATAACTAAGGATAACAGAATGTATATTGCTGATTCATTAAACAGACGAATTGTTATACTTGATAAAAACAGCAGGTTAATAAAAATATATACAAAGCCCGTAACACCTCTTCTACCTGATTCTTTCCAGTATATTCCGCAAAAAATAGCTGTCGATACCGGAAACAGGGTTTATGTTGTTGCACAAGGGTCAACAGGCGGAATTATTCAGATAGATAAAGATGGCAATTTCAATGGGTTCTTTGGAGCAATTGCCACTCCTCCGAATTTTATTAACTCTCTGGTTCGCAGATTTGGTACCAGGGAAATGAAAAAAAATGCTATACTTAATATCCCCACTGTTTTTTCTAATATTGCAATAGACAAAGGTGACTTTATCTATGGAACTGTCGGAAGTATTGATTCTTCTGCAGCTAGTGCAGGGATATATGTACACAAGTTAAATTCAGCCGGAGTAAATATATTAATGCAGAAAGGTAATGTTCCTGTTATGGGCGATCCGTATATTTTCGACTATGAACAACAGAAAAGAGTTTCATCATTTTTAACTGATGTTGGTGTAAATAATAAAGGCATTTATTCAGTTCTCGATAGAACAACGGGACGTATATTCTCATATAAAGAAGATGGTGAACTTCTCTATGTATTCGGTGGGTTAGGCAATAGAATGGGACAGTTCGGTACGCCGGATGCCTTTGATTTCATATATGAGGATAACTATATTGTAGTTGACAGTAAATATAATCAATTGGTTCTTTTCAAGCCGACATACTATGGAAAAGTAATAAAAAAAGCAGTTGAGGAATACAATAACCATAATTATGACGGGCAATTCACATATTGGCAGAAAGCACTTAAATATACATCTAAATCTGAGTTGGTCTTTAAAGGGATAAGCAAGTCATTATTTAAAGCAAACAATTATGAAGAATCACTTAAATATTCTAAGTTGGCTAACGACCGTAACGGATACTCTTTGGCCCTTCAGTTTTTTAGAAAACAGTTAATGGCAAATTATTTTGGATTATTTATGACTATGTGTATATTACTTATTGTGTTTTTAATTATTTTAAAAAGTCTCCGTAAGTATTCAAAAAAAGGAGAAAAAATTCTTGGAAAAATTACCTGATTTATTGAAAAAACTCAAATATACTACTTACATAATTTTCCATCCGTTTGATGGGTTTTGGGAATTAAAAAGAAGCAGACAGGGCGATATGCGAAGTGCAACAGTAATTCTTACCGCACTTATTATTGTTTATGTTTTGAGAAGGCAGCTTACCGGGTTTATTTTCAATTTCAATATTATTTCTGATATGAATATTTTTTTGCAAATTACTACCGTAGCACTACCGTTTTTATTATGGTGTCTCGCAAATTGGAGTATAACAACCCTTGTTGATGGAGAAGGTAGAATTTCAGATATATACATAACAACTGCTTATGCATTAGTACCTTTAATTATTCTGAATATACCACTTGTTTTATTAAGTCTTGTTATTACTAAGCAGGAAGGTGCATTTTACAATATAATAGATGGTTTTTCAATTGTTTGGTCTGGGTTGTTGCTGCTAATCGGAATTATGACAGTGCATCAGTTTTCTATCAAAAAGACGTTATTAACAGTAGGTGTTGCAGGTGTTGCCATGGTGGTCATAGTATTTATTTTTATGTTGTTTTTTGGAGTAATTGCACAAATAATAAATTTTGTACTTTTAATATATAAAGAACTATCTATGAGATAGAGTTGCTACAGAAAGGAGTACCTTTAATCTAATGATTAAAAAATGTAACATTTATAAATTAATAGTAATAGTTCTTTTTCTTATAGGTGTCATTGGACTTCTTTCTTGTTCGTCCATGAATGATGATGCTGTTCTGAGAGCAGATAATGACATCACTGATTACTCAAAGATTGACAAAGGATTTGACAGTCTGGTAAAAGCAAATTTGAACTATCTGGTATTTGAAAAAGATGAGATGCAGTTATATGTAAATGGTAAAAATGCAGATATTTATATTCTTAATAAATTGACCGGGGATATCTGGCAATCAAGTCCGGCGGATAGAGGGAATGATAAGATAGCAGCCGGGATAAATTTAGACAAACTTTATTCCCAATTAATATTTGAATATTATCCTAGCACAAGTGACACGGCCTCCACCCTTAATTCATATTCAGATTGCATAAAAGTTGGACAGTTTAGTTTTGTCAAAATAGATGATGGAATTAGAGTTAATTATGGGATCGGGAAAAAGAAAAAAGAATATATTGTTCCGACAATTATTTCAGAAAAAAGATTCCAGGAACTATTAGATAGATTTAATGATGAGGAAAAGGACATATTTAAAACTTATTATGGGCTCGTTTCGTTGAAGGCCATCGAGTCTGATTCAGACCGTGCTTTATTCGGTGAGGCTTATCCTATCTTGCATAAAAGAGATGTATATATTTTTTCAAGCGGTTCTTCTATTTTGAACCCGGGCAATCCTGCTTCCGGATTTCTTATGAGTAAAATGGAGAATTTATTAAAGAAAGTCGGATACACACAGGAAGATTTTGATTTTGATAATAAAGATAATGAAATTCAAGCAAATAAAGCAAAGGATATCTATTTTGATATTTCAATAGAATATACTTTAAAAGATAATGGATTAGTAGTTAGAATCCCGCAAAAAAGCATAAAGTACGATGAGAATATTTTAAGGCTGACTCAAGTAACTGTTTTACCATATTTTGGGGCTGCTGGTCAGAAAAACAAAGGGTATTTATTTGTTCCTGATGGATCTGGAGCTTTAATTAATTTGAATAATGGCAAGCTTAATTTTCCCGGGTACGAAAAAATAGTCTATGGTAATGATAACACATTGGTTGCTAAGAACCTTGATGATTCGCAGATATTTCTTCCCGTTTTCGGAATTAAAAAGGATGACAGTGCATTTATAGGAATTATAGAAAAAGCTGACGCATCTGCCTTGATTAAAGCCGAAATTAGTGGGAGATACAATAGTTATAACAGTGTAAATGCAACTTTTATATTGAAAAACAGACAAAAGAACAACAGTGCTATTCTAAACCAGGCTGGAATGTACGAGTACCAAAAAAAGTCATTGCAAAGCGACATTCAAATACGATATGATTTTATTCAAGGGAAAGAAGCCAACTATACCGGAATGGCGTTAAAATATCAAAAATACCTATTAGTTAACAAAAAGATAACCAGGCAAAACCATACAGAGAAACTTCCATTTTACCTGGAAACGATAGGTGGAATAACTTTTAAGACATCGTTTGCAGGATTTCCATATACGACTCAAAAATCACTCACGGGTTATTTACAGTCAATTGAAATTTTGAAAACATTAAAAATGAAAGGCATTGAGAATATTTCTTATCAATATACCGGGTGGTGCAATAAAGGTGTTGACAATACTGTTTCCAACAAAGCGGATTTAATTAGCAATTTAGGAAGCAGAGATGATTTCGCCAAATTAGTGGAATACACCAAAGAAAATGAAATCAACTTTTATCCGGATATGAATTTCTCATATACTGCAAATAATCTCATTTATAATTTTATCGAATCAAAATTTCAGGGAGCCAGGGACATACCGGGCAATTTGTCATATTCAAGAAAATATATATTGTCATTACCGGATTATTCCGGTGATAACTATTCAACTATAATACTATCAACAAATTTCTATGATAATATGATAAAAAAGTTTATAAGTAAATATAAAAATTACAACATTAACGGGCTTAGCGTTAAATCTTTTGGAATGGATTTAAATGCTGATTATAATGAAGACAATTATTCTGACAGACAAATGTCCAAAAATGAAATTGTGCGACAATTGAATCTATTATCGAAAAACGATATTAAACTTTCTGTAGCCGGCGCAAATAGTTATACACTGGAATATTCGGATATTGTTAATAATATGCCTGCAGCATCTGGAAATAATTACTTATTTGACAGAACAATTCCGTTTTATCAGATAGCAATACACGGCGTCTTAAATTATTCCGGTGAGCCCATTAACTTAAGCAGTGATTATGAATATGATGTATTAAAATCTATTGAAACAGGTAGTATCCCCTCATTTAAATGGATGTATGCGGATAATTATGCATTAAAAGATACAAAATCAAATTACTATGGACTTAACTATGCTCCGTGGGTTGAGCAAGCTGCTACATTATACAAACAAGCCGACGAAGCTTTGGGGGATTGCCAGAATGCAACTATAAGAGAGCATAATCAATTGGGAGAAGGCCTCTATGAGACTGTTTACAGTAATGATAAAAGAATATATGTAAACTATAACAATAGAAAAGCAACATACAAAGATATTAGCCTGGAACCAGAAAGTTACAAGGTAATCATGGGAGGCGCAGTTTATGCCAAATAAGTATGTTCATACAAGTATTATCAATGGAATAAGTAAGATCAGACATATTTCAATGAGAACAAAACGTTCATTATATGGTTTGCTTTTTATACTGCCATTTATTATTGGATTTGTATTTTTCTTTCTTTCACCTTTGGTGCTTTTTATTACCATGTCATTTAACGACTTAAGCATGACAAATGATGGTATGGCGTTTAAGTATGCGGAGTTTAAATATTATATCGAAAGCCTATTTAACCAAACAGAGTTTATTACATCTGTAACGGGAAGTCTCTCAAATATATCATTAATTCTACCCAGCATTGTTATTTACAGTTTATTTGTAGCAGTTATATTAAATCAAAAATTCAGAGGGCGGAGCATATTTCGGAGTACTTATTTTCTTCCTGTTTTAGTGGCTTCAGGAACTGCTGCAATAGCAAATAATGACAATACTATGAATGCAGCTATTCAGGCGGTTATGGGCAAGGTTGATCCTAACAGCACATTGAATTTTTCAAGCTATATAATGGATTTGTTTGGTACATCTAACACATTTTTTATATCAGTTGCAGAAGGCCTGGTAAGCAATGTTTATCAGATTACACTTTCATCCGGAGTTCAAATACTGATTTTTCTAGCAGGCATTCAAACAATTCCACAATCAATATACGAAGCCTCAAACATTGATGGTGCAACAAGCTGGGAAAATTTCTGGAAAATTACATTGCCTATGTTAAGCCCGATTATTTTAGTTAATAGTGTATATACTGTCATTGACTTACTTGGTGGAGAGAACAATTCCGTTATACAAAATGTCTATAAACTGATGTCGGGTTACAAATTTTCTTTAGGTGCAGCACAGGGGGTAGTATATTTCGCAATTATATTCACTGTTTTAGGGATACTTATGTTTGTTTTATCAAAGGTTGTATATTATGAGGAACGGTAAGGTATGAATAAATGATTAAAATAATGAGTAAAAGAAAAATTATGAATTTCAGCTGGAGTTTTGTCAGAATAGTATTACTTATCGGACTTGCTTTTATAATAGTTTTCCCACTAATAGTAAAATTTTCGCAATCTATCAAGTCAGTTTCTGATAATCTCGATTCTAATGTTATTTTTATACCTAAAAATCCTACCCTAAAAAACTATGTCATTATAATGAACTCAATAAATTATCCTGTTGCTTTTATTTATACAGTTGTTTTTAACACTATAACAAGTATTTTGCAGGTTTTTTCCTGTTCTTTGGTTGCCTATGGATTTGCACGATATAAATTTCCGTTTAAAAAATTTGCTTTTTCAATGGTTATTTTGACGATGCTAATTCCACCACAGTCAATCATGTTTCCTATATGGCTCAGATTTAAATATTTCGGATTCACCAATCTTTTCTATTTTGGCAAAAATCTGACAGGAATTGTTGATATGACTGACACAGTATTACCGTTTCTCATTTTATCATTAACAGCAATTGCATTTAAAAACGGACTTTATATATACTTGCTCAGACAATATTTTACCAATATACCAAAGGTTCTTGAAGAAGCCGCATATATAGATGGCTGCGGACAAATAAAAACCTTCTTTAGAATTATGCTGCCGAGTGCAATTCCTATGCTTGTGACTGTATTCTTATTTTCTTTTGTCTGGCAATGGAATGACAGATATTATACCGGAACACTTTATCCTGAAATTCCAACTGTAGCCAATAAGTTATTCAACATGAAATTTGAAGCATTACAGAGCATGGGTGATTATCTTATGCAGAACCTTTTAAGCAATGCAAAGCTGTTATTACTTATAATACCACTGTTAGTTCTATATATATTCACACAGAATTTCTTTAAGGAAAGCATTGCAAGAAGCGGTATAGTTGGTTAAAAATATTTAGAATTGTCAGAATATAGGTGATAAAATGAAGAATGCAAAAAAAATGAAGAAAAAATTAATATACTTTATAATTGTTTGCTTGATAGCGGCACTATTTCCCAATCAATTTCTACATATATACACAAAAGCTTTATCGTCTGAGAATATTCTTGGCAGTGCTTTTGGTTCAAGCGCTAGCGGTTATAAAACTTATTTAAAAAATCATAGTTCCAAACTGTTAAGCAATTCCTCCATATTGGTCAATATAACCGAATTTACATCGTCAGAAGATAACGCAACTGTAGTAAATGATATCGCTGGCAGACCTGGAAAATCATTAGAAACAAAAGAAAGTGGCATAACAAACTGGACTGTTAACGTTATTGAAGACGGCATGTATAATATTGAGATTGAATATTTTAACCAAAAAGGCAAGAGCGCTACTATTGTTCGAAAAATACTGATTGATGGAAAAATTCCATATGATGAGGCTGGAAATGTTATTTTCAAACGTACTTTTGCAAATGCTGGAAAAAATACAACTGACATTTTTGGAAATGAATTCAGATCGTCGCAAGTTGAAATGTCAAGATGGTCCACTGCGCCAATTTATGATTCTATTGGATACTATACAGAGCCTCTAAAATTTTATCTGTCAAGAGGCCCTCATACATTAAGTTTTGAAGCAATAAGAGAGAATTTAACAATCGGTTCAATAACATTGAAAAAGTTTTCAAAAGCTGACGATTACAAGGTTGTTTTAGAAAACTATAGAAAAAATGGATACAAAAAAACAAACGGTCATTTGCTAAATATCCAGGGAGAAGATGCTGAATTCAAATCAGACAGTATGATTTATCCATTGACAGACAGCTCATCTCCGGCAACACAGCCAAGTGACCCTTCAAAGATTTTGCTTAATACAATTGGAGGTCAAAGATGGCAGACAAGCAGTCAATTTTTGGAGTGGAGTTTCGATGCTCCGGAAACTGGCACTTATAAAATAGGGATTAAGGCGAGACAGAATATTATTTCAGGACAGCCATCTTATAGAAAAATATTAATTGACGGTAACGTTCCATTTCATGAACTAAATTCTGTTAAATTTTTATATGACACACAATGGGATATTTATACATTAGGCGGAAAAGATCCTTATGAATTCTACCTTGCAAAAGGTAGACACACAATCAGAATGGAGGTTACGTTAGGAGAAATATCAGAGATAATACAAAAGTTGAATACGGTAATGAGCCGGATTAACAATACATATATGAACTTTCTTATGGTTACAGGGCCTTCCCCGGATGTCAATCGAGATTATATGTTTGACAAAACACTTCCGAACGAATTAATCGAACTAAAAAATGTGAGTTCTGATCTGGAGGATATTTATACTGATCTGCTAAAAATTAATGGAATCGGAGGCTCTCAGGCACAGCAAATAAAAAATCTTGCAAAGCAAGCAAAAAAGATGAGTGAGAAACCAGATAGAATTTCCGGAATGTTTGTAGATTTTGTTTCAAATGTAAGCACGCTCGGAAATCTTCTAGCGACTTTAAAGCAACAGCCTTTGGAGATTGATTATATTTCATTGGCATCTTTTGACAAAAATTTTGCCTCCCCCCGGGCCGATATTTTTGCTAATATTTCATTTGCGATTAAACAGTTTGTATCTTCGTTTTATGTTAATTACTCTGATATAGGGTTAGCGAGCAAAGGTGGTGAAACAGTTAAAGTTTGGATATCATCAGGGCGCGACCAGGCAAATTCATTAAACCAATTAGTAAAAAATAATTTTACGAACAAGAATGGGATAATAGTAAATATCCAGCTTGTTCCCTATGGAACTTTATTAAATGCAACACTTGCAAATAAAGGACCGGATGTAGCACTTTCACTCTTCCAGAACGAACCACTTAATTATGCATTGAGAGGCGCAGTGTCTGATTTATCAGGGTTTGAAGGCTTTGACGAGATTGCAAAGGGTTTTATGCCTAGTGCTTTGGAGGCGCTTACATTTCGCAACAGGGTTTATGGAGTTCCTGAAACCCAGAACTTTTCGATGATGTTTTATCGAAAAGATATTTTGAACAAACTCAGTCTTTTACCGCCAAATACTTGGGATGACGTCATTACAATGCTCCCTGTCCTTCAAAAAAAACATTTAAATTTTGGGTTGCAGCAACCATATATGCCTAATCTTATAGGCGCTGGGTATGGAGTCTTTTCAATGTTTTTATTTCAAGAAGGTGGAGCCTTATACAATGAAGAAGGAAGTGCTACAGCTCTAAATACTAAATTGGCTAATAATGCATTTTACAGATGGGTAAATTTTTATAATTATTATTCATTACCGGCGCAATTTGATTTTCTTACACGATTCAGGTCAGGTGAAATTCCAATAGGAATAGCAGATTATAGTATGTATAATGTTTTATCTGTATTTGCACCGGAACTCGAAGGAATGTGGGATTTTACATTAGTTCCTGGAACAAAAAGACCAGACGGTAAAATAAATCAATTTGTTCCTGCATCAATAACAGCAACTGTGATGATGGAGAATGCTAAAAACAAAGAAAATGCATGGGAATTTATCAAATGGTGGACAAATGCCGATACTCAGGAAAAATACGGCAATGAACTTGAAAGCATTATGGGAATCGCGGCTAGATACCAAACAGCAAATGTAGAAGCTCTTAATAAAATCCCCTGGAACAGCAAGGATTTTAAAATTCTGATGAAACAATTGACATTGACCAAGGGAATTGCAGAGGTTCCGGGAAGTTATATGACGCCGCGGTATTTGGATTTTGCGTTTAAACAATCGTACACTGCAACAGCAACTATTGGTGAGAATCAAAATCCGGGTGAGGTTCTTCAAAATGCAGCATTATTAATTGATGGTGAAATTGCAAAAAAACGTAAAGAATTCAATTTACGATAAGGAGGCAGAAAATATGGACCAAAGCAATGTTTATATGAATAATAACATGACAATTAAACCGAAAAGATCTTTTAGACGGCATGTTTATATTTACAGATATTTTTATCTATTTACTGCTCCGTTTTTGATTGTATTTTTTATTTTTACAGTTTTTCCGGTTATTATTGCTATCTATTACAGTTTTACCACTTTTAATATACTACAGCCTCCCAAATTTATAGGGTGGGATAACTACAGAAATTTACTGTTTGGGGATGATATATTTCTGATAGCACTTAAAAACACTCTGATTTTTGCTGTTATAACCGGCCCTGTCAGCTATTTGCTAAGTCTATTAGTAGCCTGGTTTGTAAACGACCTCACACCTAGATTCCGGGCATTCATGACACTTCTTTTTTATGCACCAGCTCTTACCGGAGCTACATATATATGGTCGCTTATTTTAAGTGGTGACCAATACGGGTATTTAAATTCCTGGCTTATTCAGTTAGGAATTATAAGTGTTCCGGTTCAATGGTTTGTTAATGCAGAATACATTAAAGGAAGCATCATCGCAGTAATTTTATGGGCGAGTTTAGGAGTCAGTTTCCTTGCCTTTATAGCTGGGTTTCAAAATGTTGATAGAAGTCTTTATGAAGCCGGTGCAGTTGATGGAATTAAGAATCGTTATCAAGAGCTATGGTTTATAACGCTGCCATCGATGAAAGGTCAATTGATGTTTTCTGCAGTTATGAGTATTACCGCTTCCTTTAGTATCGGAGATATTGTTACAGCACTTTGTGGCTTTCCGAGTTCAAGTTATCTAGCCCATACTATTATGAATCATTTACAGGATTACGGAAGCATCCGTTTTGAAATGGGATATGCCTGCGCAATAGCTACTGTACTCTTTTTGGTTTCTGTCGGAACAAATAAAATAATCCAGAGATCACTTGCGAAAGTGGGTAAATAGTATGCTTAGAAGAATAGAAAAATTGAAATCATCAAGAAAGCATACACATATAAAGATAAACCGATCTTTAAGCGGAAATATTTTCATTTTTACTTTATTAGCCATTTTAGGTGCGTTTACTGCTCTGCCATTGTATCTTTCAATAATCAATTCATTCAAACCATTAAATGAGCTTTGGGTTTTTCCACCTGCTTTTTATGTACTGAGTCCTACCATAAAAAACTTTATAGATTTATTTACTATGATGAATAATTCGGTAGTACCGTTTTCTAGATATCTTTTTAATACATTATTTATTACTTTTACAGGAACACTGGGGCAGGTTGTTATTTCTTCATTATGTGCTTATGCGTTGGCTAAGCATAAATACCCGTATTCAAATATTATATTTAAGATTATTGTTTTATCACTTATGTTCAGTCCGGCAGTAACTGCAATACCAAATTATATTTCGATGGCTGCATTAGGGTGGATTGATACATACTTAGCGATAATCATACCTATTTTTGGAAGCACATTGGGGCTTTATCTGATGAAACAATTTATTGAGCAAATGCCTGACTCTATTTTGGAAGCCGCTAGAATTGACGGTGCATCTGAATGGTCCACTTTCTGGAAAATTGTCATGCCAACTGTTAAACCTGCATGGCTTACACTGGTTATTTTTGCTGTTCAAAATCTATGGAGCATGGGACCGAGTACATTAATATATTCAGAGAACCTAAAAACCTTAAATTACGCATTGGGTCAGATAATATCAGGTGGTATTGCCAGATCAGGAGTCGCTACAGCGATAGTAGTGTTAATGATGTCAGTTCCTATAACTGTGTTTGTATTTACTCAAAGCCAGGTAATAGAAACCATGTCAAGCTCAGGAATTAAAGAATGAAAATTATTAAAATATTTTAATTTTAACCACCACAACAATAAACAAGGAGGAAGCATCAATGAATTTTAACAAGATGTCAAAAAGAGAAAGAGTAGAGGCTGCTATGAATTTACAGGAGACAGATAGGACACCGGTATTTGACTTGCTGTATAATGATGACTGCATAAGATATTTTACAGGAGAGGAGGCAGTAGTTGGAGAAGAGGGTATTAAAACAAAATGCAAGGCAACAGCCAAAATGCTTGATATGACAAGAGGAGCACAATGTGGTCCTATGAAAGAAGGCTACATAACCGATGAAGATGGATTTGTTCATAGTTATGAACGTTGGTGCTATTTAGGAATACATAAGAGGCCTTTTGAAGATGAAGACGGGGCAACAGAATGGCTGAAAAAATCAATAGAAACTTTGAGATATAAGTCTAAGAATGATAATTACGATGCAATTGCAGGATATTTAAAAGAAGATTTTATAAAAATACAAAATTACATAGGCGATGACACGGTAGTTTTACTAAATCAAAGTGGAACAGGTCTTGATGATATCCGACATAAATTAGGCCTTGAAATATTTTCGTATCTGGCAATTGATGAACCAGAGCTTATCTCGGAATATATTAATATTCACACAGAAAGAGAAATAAAAATAATACACAGTTATGCAGACAAGAAATTGTCACCTTGTGCACTAACATATGGTGATATTGCAATGAAAAACACATTAATGCATTCACCGGAGTGGTTGCGGAAAGAATTTTTTCCCAACATCAGGAAGTTAAACAGTGCTTACCACGAGCATGACATTAAATGCCTGTTTCATTCAGATGGAAATCTTATGGAGATAATGGATGATTTAATTGACACTGGAATAGATGGACTTAATCCGATTGAAACATTGGCAGGAATGAAAGTTGAAACGGTATTTAATTTGTATGGAGATAAAATATTTATTACCGGAGGAATTGATATGAGCCAGCTTTTAGCAAATGGCACACCGGAAGAGGTAACCAAAGTTTGCGAAGATGCAATTAGAAGTGCTCCGAGGGGATATTTCATCGGTTCAACAACTGAAATTGATAATTCTGCCAGACTAGAAAATGTTCTTGCAATGCTTAGGGTAGCAGGAGTAATGAAATAGTATTCTTATTTGCAAAAGGAGGTATCATGCATGAATAATGTTTTTAATTACTCCAAAGAAGAGTTTTTTCTAAACTCATTTCCTTTTTATATCAAAAAGATATCATATGGAGCCGATTCACACATTGTAATGCATACACATGATTTTCTGGAAATTGCGTACATTTATAATGGGAATGGGCTACATATAATTAATGGGAAAGAGCATTTAGTAGAAAAGGGTGAAATATTTATAATTAACACTGAAATGGCTCACTCATTCTATCCTATAGATAAAGAGAACAGTAGTAATTTAATGATTTTCAACTGCTTGTTTTTACCGGAATTTATTAAGGGAATTGATTTTGAATCAGGACTTTTTAAAGATATTATTAACATGTTTTTATACAAATCAATTTATTACGATGAAATCATACATGAAGCAGACGTCAAACTCACGGGAAATGACATACACGATTTTAATTCTCTTTACGAAAATATGTTATCTGAATTTACAGTTAAGGCATTAGGGTACGAAGAAATCTTAAAAATTTCTCTATGTGAACTTTTAATAAAAATATACAGAGTGTATGTTGCAAAAGAAATTTCCTATGCAAAATTTAAAAAACAAGAATTAATATTAGAAGTTGTTAATTATCTTAAAGATAATTATTACGCAAATATAAATATTGAGAAAATATCTAAAATGTCACTTTTGAGTAAAAGTCATTTCTCGAAATTATTTAAAGCTAGCGTAGGCATGAGTGTTTTTGAGTATCTGCAAAAACTGAGAATTGAAAAAGCTTGTGAACTGCTTGTGCAAAATGAAAAGAGCATTGTAAACATAGCCGAAACAGTTGGTTATTGTGATTATCGGTATTTCAATAAAATATTTAAAAAAGTAACCGGCAAAACAGCATCAACCTATAAAAAACAGTTTATTATATAACGAAAACATGGAGATGAATTGGAAAGGAACATGAAATTAATATCTGGAAATTCCATAAATGCTTCTATTTCCGTTTTGGATACATGGACTTGGGAAGAAGGTAAAACTGAAAATCAAGACAGTTGGACAAAAGAGGATTGGAAAGAGATCA